>JASHPD010000149.1 GCA_030038315.1 Acidobacteriaceae bacterium | reverse complement strand
AGATACGCACAATCTCGGCCTCAAGTTTCGCAAATTCCATCGTCAGCACCGCGCGGCGCGGATGCAGGATGAGATCGGCGTTGGCCGGGAGCAGATCGACATGGCGGCGCAGCACTTCGCGCAGCCGGCGCTTGATGCGGTTGCGCTCGTGCGCCTTGCCGAGAACCTTGCCGGCGGTGAGGCCGACGCGCGGACCGGTAGCGGCATTCTCCGCACCGGAGATGGTCACAGCGGGACTGGACTCTGAATTGGCCTCCGCGGTGCGAGGTGCCAGGAACCAGCTCATCGAAGAAGACTGATGCTTGCGGCTGGCGGCATAAGCCGCCTGGTAGTCAGCGTGCTTGCGCAGGCGTAGTCCGCTGAGCGACTGCCGGGGCCGGACCGGATTCGATCCGCCTGAAGGCTCAGGATTCCGCTGTGCTGTCATGGGAGTCTGCACTGCCGGAGGGTCTGCGGGCCGGAGCGGGGTAAAGCGTCCGGCCGTGCGGAGAACTAGTCGCGGTAGCCGGCGCTGACGGATACGCGCTTGCGGCCGGCGGCGCGGCGGCGGCTGAGAACGGCGGCGCCGCTCTTGGTCTTCATGCGCGCGCGGAAGCCGTGCTTCTTCACGCGGCGATGGCGATTCGGTTGAAATGTGCGCTTGGGCATCGAAATGCGCTCCTCTTATTTTCCAGTTTGTCCAATGAAAAATCCTTGCCAGACGGCAAGTATTAAGTATACCGCAGGATGGGTTTTGAATCCAGTGAAATTGCACTTCTGCTGCGTCTACGGCGCACAGGCAACCATGTTGCGTAAAGCGGTTTCCAAACGATCAGGAATGAACGTCCAATACAGCAGGATTGCTGGATGGGAGAGGCGCACGGCATGACGGCAGTACCCAAAGAAGTGCTGCTTTCACCATCCTTGGTGCAACCCTTCCCGCATATACGAAAGTTATGTAAATGAGGGATTGCAACCATGTCTAAATGTGCTACTATCGGACCCGTTCAGGAAAACTTTTCGCGTCCCCCGAACGAATGAATTCACGCCCCGCATCCGTAGTCACGGGGCACGATCAAGGCAGATTGGCGCAAGTAGTCAAGGACGACGGCGAGACATAGGTTTCACCGCCGAAAGAGAGCTATTGCCGAAAATCGACCGATTTCCTCCGTTTCGCGGGCACAAGCAAGGATGCGTTCGATGGCATTTGCAATGACCCCGGCCACAACGGCCCTCAATCCCTGGATTCAGATTCTCGCGGCCCTTGAAAAGAAGGTGGTCCGTAACTCGTTCGAGACCTGGCTCAAGCCCACCCGTTACAGCCACGTTGTCGGGCGCGTGCTTTACGTGCGCGTGCCCACGCAGGAGTTCCAGCACATCGGCGACAAATACGGCGATCTGATCCAGGAGGCGATCGATCTCAACGGGCTCGAATTCGACGACGTCTGTTTCGTCACCGTCGAGGAGGACCCCTCGGTTCCGCCGCAGCGCAAGGACGGCGGCTTTCCACCGCTGCCCGCGCACGCGCCCACCGCGCCGCCCGCTCCGGCAAATTCTTCGGCGCGTGCGCCGGAGCAGACGCGCTTTGACTTCTCGACGGCCGCGCAACTCAACCCGCGCTACACCTTTGACGCCTTCGTTATCGGCAGCGGCAACCAGTTTGCCCGCGCCGCCGCGCTGGCTGTCGCAGAACGCCCTTCGCGCGCTTACAACCCGCTCTTTCTCTACGGCGGCTCGGGCATGGGCAAGACCCACCTGATGCAGGCCATCGGCCACGAGGTGAAGCACCGGAACCCGAGCGCCAACATCTGCTACGTCTCGGCGGAGAAGTTTACCAACGAGATGATCACCTCGCTGCGCAACGACCGCATGACGAGCTTCCGCGACCGTTTCCGCTCGGTGGACGTGCTGCTCATCGACGATATCCAGTTCATTGCGCAGAAGGAGCGCACGCAGGAGGAGTTCTTCCACACCTTCAATGCGCTGCACGAGTCGATGCGCCAGATCGTCATCGCCTCAGACCGCCCGCCGAAGGAGCTGGCCGAGATTGAAGACCGTTTGCGCTCGCGCTTTGAGTGGGGCCTCATCGCCGACATCCAGCCGCCCGATCTTGAGACGAAGGTGGCGATTCTGCAAAAGAAAGCCGAGTCCGAGCAGGTGATTCTGCCCACGGATGTGGCGCTCTTCATCGCATCCAACGTTCGCACGAACGTCCGCGAGCTCGAAGGCGCACTGGTCCGCCTGGTTGCGTGGTGCCAGTTGAACCACATGGAAATCACGCTGTCCGCCGCGCAGCAGTGCCTCAAGCAGTACATCGACCTGCAGGTGCGCAAGATCACCATCGAGTCGATTCAGCGCGTGGTGGCGGAGAACTTCGGCATGAAAATCAGCGACCTCAAGCAGAAAAACAACTCGCGCAACGTCGTTGTGCCGCGCCAGATTGCCATGTACCTGGCCAAGCAGATGACAGAGGCGAGCCTGCCCGAGATCGGCCGTCAGTTCGGCAACAAGCACCACACCACGGTCATGCACTCGATTGCCAAGATCGACGAGCAGCGCCGCGCCGACAAGGACCTGCACCGCACGCTGAACAAGCTGCAGGAGCAGTTGAACGGATAAGTTCAGTTGGACGAAAGGCGATGTATTGCGCGCAAACGGAAAGGCCGCACTATGCGGCCTTTCTTGATTTGCAAGACAGTGTCTATCGGTTAGCGCAGGAATTCCGTTACGCTGAGCACATTGCCATCCGGATCGTGAAACCACGCCACACGTGCGCCGCTCGGCGCATTCCAGATGCCGCGCGGATCGCTGTCATTCATGCCGGGATAGCGCAGAAAGGCAACGCCAGCGCCAGCAAGCCGGTCCACCGTGTATTCAATGTTCTCCACATCCCAACCCAGCACGGTAAACGGGGCAGGCTTGTGCTCATGCACGTTGGTCACGCGCACCATTGTTCCGTTGGCGTCAAAAACAAGCGCGAAAGGCCTTTCGTCCGAGGCCAGATGAAGCCCAAGCGTGCCTTCATAAAACGCACGCGCCCTGGCGAAGTCCGTAACGGCCACGAACGCAACCAGTTTGCTTTTGCCGAGGATGCTCTCGTTTGCCATCGCTCCCATCCGCAGCAAGTTTCCACGGAGCAAGCCTGATTGGCAAGAAAAATCATCCCTCCTGCGCCTGTGCAAAAGCGCAGGAAGAACGGTTATTGCAAAGTTATTGTCCCTGCACGGTCAGATCGCTGGCCAGTTGGAAGCGGATCACTGTCTCAGCGGGAAGCACGATATCACGGTTGCCGGTGAGCCCCGCTGCGGCCGTGCCGGCGGCGCCGCCAACCAAGCCGCCAACCAGCAGGCCCACGCCGCCGGTAGCTACGCCGCCCACCAACATGCCCAGGCCCGAGCCGCCACCGATGAAGGCTGTCGAACGCTTGCCTTTGCCCTTCCTGCTGCGCTGCAGGTCCGCAGTCTTGAGCGAATACTGCTGGCCGTTCAGCTCAATCGTTGTGAGCCGCAGCTCAAGAATCGAGCGGCCCTTGAAGTGACCGCGACGGCGCGCCGCATCCACAACGCCTTTGACGCCGGCGCCCTTGGGAACGAGCGTCGAGCCGTCGCTGGCCGTGATGGGATCTACGACTTCGCCGGTAAACTCATCGCCTGGATGGGCTGTCTTCACGCTGATCGTCCGGTCGATGCGAATGGCGAGCGTCGTTCCGGCGGGGATGGTTACATTCACCGGAGCCGGCGGAGCTGGCGGCGGCTGAGGCACAGCAGAGACCGTTGGCCCGGAAGGCTTGGGCAATGGCTGGCCCGCAGGGGTGGGAGTGGTGGTCGTGGTAATCGCTTCCTGCTTCTGTCCCTGGGCGGGCGGCTGCACCACGGTCGTCGTCGTAGTGCCGTTCTTGTCCACCGTTACGACCTGCTGCGGCTGGCCGGTTGAGGCGGCCTGCTTTTCCGCCTGCTGGAGAGCTTTTTCTGCTTTCGAGGCGCACCCGGCCACAAACCCAACAGCCAGCAAACCGGAAGCGCACCATGCAGACGCAAAGAGAAGCCTGCGCGAGGCAAACATAATCTATAACCTCCTGATTTTTATCTATCGATACGGCAAAGCAAATCTCTATCCGGTTAGATGCTTCCAAACCGGGATAAGCGGACTGTCTGATTTCGCAACACTTATCTCTTATCGACGGCTGAATCCGCGCGGACGGCTCTGCGGCGCAACCGGCAAATGCGTCTTGCCCGCCGGATAAACGGCCAGAAAACGATCGCGCCCTTCACCGCTGCTCGCTGTTTCCACGCCATCGATCTCGCGCAGCGCAATGTGCAGCAGGCGCCGCTCGCGGCTGTTCATCGGTGGAAAGGCGTAAGGCGCGCCGGTTTCGATCACCCTGGCCGCAGCCGTCTCGGCGGCCAGCTTCAGCTCGGCTTCGCGCAGTGCGCGGAAGTTGCCCGCGTCAAAGCTGATCAGGTTCTGCTCGCGCTGGTCGAGCCGCAGCACCTGCGCGGAGACCGTCTCCAGCGCGCGCAGAAGCTCGCCGTTGTGCTGCGTCAGCAGCGGCGTATCCGGCCCGGCCAACTCGACAGAGAGCTGCGCCCCGCCGTCTTCGGCGTCCTGCGCGCCCTCGCCCGCGGAGATGCGGTACTTCAAGCGAAATCCGCCAAGTTTGTTCAGGTTGGCGAGCAATCCGGCAATCTTTTGTGCGGCCTGCTGGAGATCATCAATCGGCATAACGTATCAGTATCGCAGACCGCACCGGATTTCTGATTGCGGTGTGGTGGGTTAGTTGGGATTTTGAGTTCGCTCCGCAATCGCAAGACCTCGATCGAAATACTCTACTGCGTGCGAAAGCTGAGAGCAAGAAGCACGAACGCGATGATCAGGATACCTGTCCTGACGCTGTGATACACATCCCAACGCTGCTCCATCGCCTTCCAGTTTTCGGGAAGAGATGCCACCGTCCACTTTGCAATCCGATTGTTGATAGGCACCGGGCCAACAAGCGAGAACGGGATGGCAAGAACCTGAATGGCAAAGGCAGCCGCAGCAAAATGCCAGGCAGGTCCGCTCAGATGCTCGAAAGGTAACAGCAAGAACAGGTTGAGCAATGTCGATCCACTCATCCAGAACGGCATCACACGTCCCAGCAATACTGCAAAGGATGAACGCACCGGAATGTGCACATCGAGGGGCTGGCGATTCAGGACGGGATGAGCAAACACGGCCACGTTCAGCTCGCTGCCACACATTAAGCCAAGTGCGACCAAAGTAAGAATGGAGATCGTCATCAGTATGCTCCAATATCTGCTTTCGATGCTTAGTATGCGCAGAAGGATCGGATTTTAAGCTGACCCGTTGGCGGCCGCCGCACCGAGGCTAAGACGACGAAGAGGCTTTTCCTCAGGGAAAAGCCTCTTCGCACAGATCTCGAAACGCGAACAATCCACTAGAGCAACTCGTAACCGGCAAACCAGTAGCCGATCTCGAAGGCCGCTGTCTCTTCGGCGTCGGAGCCGTGGATCGCATTCTCCTCAATCGAACCTGCGTACTTCTTGCGGATCGTGCCTTCTTCGGCGTTGGCCGGGTTCGTCGCGCCCATCAGCTTGCGTAAGTCCGCAATCGCATTGTCCTTCTCCAAGACAAGGAGCACAATCGGCCCCGACGACATGAAGGTTGTGAGCGCGTCAAAGAACGGCCGCTCCCTGTGCACGTGATAGAAGCCCTTGGCCTCGTCCTTGGAGATGGACTGCTTCTTGACGGCGACGATCTGGAAGCCGGCCTTTTCGATCTCGGCCAAAATAGCGCCGGTGTAACCCTTGCGGACCGCGTCCGGCTTAATGATGCTGAAGGTGCGTTGAGACACTTGTTTCTACTCCTCGTGCGGAATCATCCATGTTCATTGTACCGGGCCACAGAACAAAGCCGGCTTCAAAATCGCTTGAATCTGCTAGAGTTTCCGCATGTCCCGTTTGCCCGCCTCTCTTTTTGCTCTCGGCGTTCTCGCGGTTGCTCCGGCCTGTTTCGCGCAATCGCCCCAGCCGCAATCGGCACAATCCAAGCCCGAGCTGCGCGTCTTCGATCCCTCGCTGATCGACACATCCGTCAACCCTTGCGAGAACTTCTACCGCTATAGCTGCAACGGCTGGTTCAAGCGCAATCCCCTGCCCGCCGATGAGACATCCTACGGCCGCTTCACCGAGCTCTTCGAGCTGAACCGCCTGCGCCTGCGCGGAATCCTCGAAGCCGCCGAAGCGCCATCTTCCTTGCGCACGCCCAATGAGCAGAAGATCGGCGATGCCTACGAGAGCTGCATGAACACTGCGGCCATCGACAAGCAAGGTCTTGCGCCGTTGCGGCCGGAACTGGACCGCATCGCCGCGCTCCAATCTGTAAATGAACTTCCCACATTGCTCGCGCATCTGCACCGCCTCGGCGTGGACGCATTTTTCAGCATGGGCTCAAGCCCGGACTTCGACAATGCCCACAATGTCATCGCGTTTTACGGTTCCGGCGGCCTCGGTCTGCCCGAGCGCGACTACTATACGCGCACCGATCCCAAATCCGTCGAGCAGCGCAGGCAATACGTCGAGCACGTCCAAAAAATTTTCACACTCTCCGGCGAATCCGATGCGCAGGCTGCGAAAGACGCTGATACCGTGCTCGCCATTGAGACGCGCCTCGCCAAAGCCACGCTTACCATCACCGAGCAGCGCGACCCGCAGAACCTGAACCACCCTACAACCATCGCCGCATTTGCCAAAACTCTCCCGAACTTCTCGTTGGCCGAGTACGTCACCGCCGCACGCGCGCCCGCCGTGGGTAAAATCGATGTCACTGAGCCGAAATTCTTCGCCGAGTTCAACGCACTCGTCGCCGGCACGCCGCTCGACCGGATCAGGACCTACCTGCGCTGGCACCTGCTCCACGCCTACGCGGTTCCGACCTCGCTCGACCACGAAACGTGGCACTTCTACGCGCACATTCTCAACGGCGCGCAGCAGGAGCAGGACCGCTGGAAGCGCTGCACCAGCATGGTGGATAACGGCCTCGGTGAAGCGCTCGGCCAGGTTTACGTCGCAAAATACTTCCCGCCCGACGCCAAGGTGCGCGCGCTCAAGATGACGCTGGCCATTGAGAAAGCAATGGACCAGGATATTGACGGACTGGACTGGATGAGCCCCGAGACCAAGGCCAAAGCGAAAGAAAAACTCCATGCTGTAATGAACAAGATCGGCTACCCCGACAAATGGCGCGACTATTCGAAGCTGACGATCAAGCGCAACGATGACATCGGCAACGCCGAGCGCATCCGCGCGTTCGACTTCGACCGCGACCTGGCAAAGATCGGCAAGCCGGTGGACAAGGACGAATGGCAGATGACGCCCCCCACGGTCAACGCCTACTACGATCCGCAGCAGAACAACGTCAACTTTCCCGCCGGCTACTTTCAGCCGCCGTTCTTCAGCAACAAGGAAGACGACGCGGCGAATTACGGCGACATGGGCTCGACCATCGGCCATGAGCTGACGCACGGCTTTGACGATCAAGGACGCCAGTTCGACAAGGACGGCAACCTGCGCGACTGGTGGACCAAGGCCGATGAGCAGAACTTCAACGACCGCGCCGAGTGCATGGTCAAGCAGTACGACGCCATCGAGCCCGTCCCCGGTGTGCACCTGAACGGCAAGCTCACGCTGGGCGAAAATCTTGCCGATCTCGGTGGCCTGTGGCTGGCATGGGAAGCGTGGCAGGAACAAGCCAAAGCCGAGCACATCGACATGCACGCCACCATGAACGGCTACACGCCCGACCAGCGCTTCTGGATCGCCTACGCGCAGCAGTGGTGCACCGACACGCGTCCCGAGCAGCTTCGCACGCAGGCGCAGACCGATCCGCACGCGCCGGATGAGTACCGAACCAACTCCGTCCTGCAGGATTTGCCGGCCTTTGCCAGGAGCTTTAGCTGCAAGAAGACCGACAAGATGGTAAGCGCAAATCCCTGCCGCGTCTGGTGAACTGGCCGTTCAGGCAACTGCGCTTTCCATCCCAAGTGATAAAAATTGTTGCGCGAGGGCCTGTATCCGCGCGGCATTCAATGGCTGCGCGCGCAGGCTGTGAAAATCGTTTTCGCGCGGGCAACATAAGGCCGGCGGCTGTTACATCTCATTCAAAATCAGCGCTACGCGGCCGGCCAGCAGTTCGTTCGGCGTTTCGCTCACGCCTACTTCGATCAGTTCCACGGGAAAGGCGATGCTGTGCGGGCGCAGGACAAGCCGGTTGAGCTGGAAGTCCACATAGCGCAGTTTGAGGCCGGCCTCGTGGCGGACAGCATAGAGATTCGGCCGATTGGGACGATAGGGTGCGAGTGAATTGTAGTGCCGGTCGAGGAGCACGACGGCATTGGGAAGCACGAGAGGCTCCATCGGCTGATGATCGGGCGCGGGGATGATAACGGCCACAAAGCGCTGCCATGCGCGTCGCGGCGCCGAGGCCCGCGCCCGCGCCGTGCGCAGTACCTGCGCCGGCAGGTGGAGCAGCGATTGCACGGCCGAGGGGCGGATGTGCGGCTCATAGAGCGCAGTGGCGTGCGAGACCACGGGCACCGCGCCGTCTTCGTCTTCTTCGCCGGGTCCGCCGGCGTGCCGCGCATGTGCCGAAAGCAGGTCGGCGGCGGACATCTGTTGCGCCACCAGAATGCGGTCCATGGCTTCCAGCGAGAGCTGCCTGCGCCCGTTCAAAAAATTGGACAGGTGCGATTGACCGAATCCCGTTTGCCGAGCAAGAAGGGAGACGCTGAGTGTGCCCCGTTGTATCCTCCGCTGCAATTCCAGGCGGAGCCGCTCGTGCATTTGGGTGAAGTTCATCTGTTGAAAATCCGCCGTCAGCAATAGGAGGCAGACAGACTCCTATTCTGGTAGCAAACTGTAACTGGCCGATTTTCCTTTATTCTCAGCGCATGGCCGCCGGATGGAAAACGATTCTCACGAATTCGCGCCGGGGATATTGACGCGCTGGATACGCGTGGCTAGAGTAGCGCTACTTACCTCTAAAGGTTGGTGGGTAAAACCACGTGACTCTGATTGATTTCCGCGAAGGAATGCGGCCGGCGCTCCGTGTGTCTACGGAGAGCGCGGCCAACCCGTCGCCGGTGGAATGCGCAAGTCCCCGGCAAAGTGCTCCGCTCCGGCGGGCCTGGAACGGCTTCGCGGGCAGGCAGGGCGGAACTTCCAGCATCTGCGCGCTATTGGTCATGACATCCAACGAAAGAAAGTGGCGTGCGTTCCCCCATCGGGACGCGAGAATCCCGAGTCGCATCGACCGCTTCCGTCTACCCCGGCCTAACCACAAAACACCAACAAAGAGCCGGGACATGCACGAAAAACGGAGAATTCGTCATGGAATTGCGCGTGCAATTGAAAGTTTGCGAAGGGTGTGGATGCCTCTGGTTCCGCACTCAGAACCTTGGGAACGTATATTGCAAATCTTGCGAGACTAAACTGATGGACTTTCCCGCGCCTGGAAGCCGTAAGCGGCGCGGACGTCCAATAAAGAGGCCGCTGATCCGCCTGTGGGCAGTGGCGGAAGCCGCAGGGGGTGCCGAATGAGCGCAGCCCTGCAATTACCGATTCTCTGGGCGGCAGCAGCAACCGCTAGACCGCTGTGGCCCATGCCAGACAGGAGGGAAAAAGAGCCGGCGCCAGATCTTCCGGAAATGGAGTTGCCGGAGATTGAGTTCGCGGAAGGCGCGGAATTTGCCGAAGGCGCCGAAGACACGCAGCCGGAAGACCGGCCGCAAACGAGCCTGGCCTTCTATCGCAGCCATACGGAGAACATGTTGCGCCGTTATCTATATGCTTCGACGCAGGTGGGGCGTGCGCCTTCGATCCTGGGCGAGCCGGTGGGGCGCGGATGGGTTTCGAGCCGCAAGGTTCGCACTTTTGAGGATGCTGTGATTTTTGTCCTCGACGTGGAGAGCTGCCTCGGGAAACTCGGTCCGCTCGACCGCGCGCTGCTCAGCCGCATTGTCCTGCAGGAGTACACGCAGGCCGAGACGGCGGCATTGCTCGGCATGAGTGCTCGCGCCGTGCACTACAAGTTCCGCCAGGCGCTGGACCGCATGACGGAGTACCTGCGGGAGGCCGATCTGCTCGACCTCCCGCATTAAGAAGCAAAATGCCGCAAAAGAGAAATGGGGCGCGCGATGCGCCCCATTCTTTTGCATCCTTCGCTGCTATCATGGCCGGGGTCTTCCACTATCTCTTTTCTGGAAGGCGAAACCAGCATTCGACGCGAGGGGTTCCGGCTATGATTGCTCTTTTTCGCTCATTGGCCCGCTCACCGTTTTTTCTTTTGCTCGCAGGTTCCTGTGTTCTTGCTGCGCAACAGGTCGAGTCCAGGCAACCGAGGCCCACCACCGCGGCGGAAGCTCCCAGCCGCGATACCAGCTATATTGATGCGCAGGGCACGGCGCACATTACGCGCGTGGTTCCGGTGCCGGAGGACTTGAGCCCGCAGGCGCAACGGATGCTGGGCCGTCCACAGCCGGACCAGGGACCGCCGCAATCGCTAGCCGAGCGGCGCAGGCTTACGGATGAATACACCGCGCAGGCTCGCGTGGTGTGGTCGCGGCTGCTGCCGAATACGCTTATGGATGAGACGATCGCCGGAGTTCCTGTGCATCTGGTCACGCCGGAGGGAATGCCGGAAGCCAACAAGGACAAGGTGCTGCTCAATCTGCATGGCGGCGGGTTTAATTCGGATTCGGGTTCTTATACGGAATCCATTCCGATTGCCGGCTACGCGAAGATGAAGGTCATAGCGGTGCTGTATCGGCTTGCGCCGGAGCATCCGTTTCCCGCGGCCGTGGATGACTCCGTGGCTGTCTACAAAGAACTGCTGAAGACCTACAAGCCGGATCATGTTGTGATCTACGGCACCTCCGCGGGCGCGATTCTCACCGCGGAAGTTGCCGTCAAGATT
>JASHPD010000148.1 GCA_030038315.1 Acidobacteriaceae bacterium | reverse complement strand
GATTCGCCCGGATTTGACGGGCGCGCCGATTGATACCGCGTCGGCGGGATATTTCCTCAACGCGGCGGCATATACCGCGCCCGCAACAGGAGAGTGGGGAGATGCGCGGCGGAATTCGATTACCGGGCCGGATGTGTTCACCTTCGATAGCTCGCTGGCGCGAACTTTTCGCCTGAAAGGAACACGGAGTCTCGATGTGCGAGTGGATGCGACGAATCCGCTGAACCACGCAACGTACACCACGTGGAACACGGTGGTGAACAGCACGACGTTCGGACTGCCTGCGGCGGTGAATCCGATGCGGAGCTTGCAGGTGACGGGAAGGCTGAGGTTCTGACGATGCGCGGCACGAGGCAAGCGACACGGCGATGGATGACGTTGGCGCTGGTATGCGCGGCAATGGCTGCAAGCGCGCCAAGCCTGGCCGCGCAGACCGTCGGCACGAACCAATCGGCGGGACAGAGCGGAACGTACACGCTGACGATCGACTCCCAACTGGTGGTGGAGACCGTTGTAGTGAAAGACAAGGAGGGCCACTTCGTTCCAGGGCTGGCGGCGAAGGATTTTCATGTGGAAGAAGACGGCGTGCCGCAGGCCATTCGGATCTTTGAGCACCAGGCGCTGGCGACGGAGAGCACGCCGCTGCCGGTGACGCCGCCGGATCAGGAAGACATCACGCTATACCAGCGGCTGGTGCGGACGCAGATTGCGCCGGAGGTTCCGGGGAAGGTGCAATACAACGGTCACCGGCTGATGGCGTTCTATTTCGACATGACGGCGATGCCGCCGGAGGATCAACTGCGGGCGCTGCGGGCGGCGGAGCGATTTGTGCGCACGCAAATGACGCCCGCGGACCTGATCGCGGTCATGCGCTATCAGGGCGGGTCCGTGGATGTGCTGCAGGACTTCACGGCGGACCGCAACCGGCTGCTGAGCATCCTGGAGACGATGGTGGTGGGCGAGGGGCAAGGGTCGGTGGAGTCGATTGACGACGCAAGCAGCGCGGATACCGGCGCGGCGTTCGGGCAGGACGACAGCGAATTCAACATCTTCAACAACGACCGGCAGCTTTCCGCGCTGATGACGGCGGCGAAGATGCTGGGCGGCCTGAGCGAGAAAAAATCGCTGATCTATTTTGCGAGCGGGATGCGGATGAGCGGCCTCGACAACCTGGCGCAACTGCACGCGACGATTGACGCTGCGGTGCGCGCGGGCGTCTCGTTCTGGCCGGTGGACGCGCGAGGGCTGGTTGCAGAAGCCCCTCTCGGCGATGCGTCCCAGGGATCGGCGGGCAATGCGGGAATGTATTCGGGCACGGCGGCGCAGGCGGTGACGCAGCAGTTCCAGCAATCGCAGGACACGCTGTACACGCTCGGCGCGGACACCGGCGGCAAGGCTCTGTTCGACAACAACGACCTGACGCGGGGGATTGTGCAGGCGCAGAAGGCGATCGAAGATTACTACATCGTCGGGTACTACACGACGAACACGGCGCAGAATGGGCATTTCCGGCGGGTAAAGATCACAGTGGATTCACCGCTGGCCGCGCATCTCGACTACCGGCAGGGATACTACGCGAACAAGACGTTCAACAAATTCACGGAGGCGGACAAAGAGCGGCAGTTAGAGGATGCGCTGATGCTGGACGATCCGATCACGGACCTCACGATCGCGATGGAGATCGATTACTTCCAACTGAACCGCGCGGAGTACTACGTGCCGATCGTGGTGAAGATTCCGGGGCGGGAGCTGGCGCTGGCCAAGAGGTTTGGCGCGGAGCACACGCTGATCGACTTTGTATGTGAGGTGAAAGACGCGACTACAGGAATGACGATGAGCAACGTGCGGGATTACGTGAACATCAAGCTCAGCGATGCCACGGCGGCGCAGTTGGCGCGCCGGCCGGTGGAGTACGATGCGGGCTTCACGCTGTTTCCCGGGAAATACTCGATTAAATTCTTGGCGCGCGACGATGAGACGGGACGGATAGGGACGTTCCAGGCGCAGTTTACAATTCCGGATCTCAACAAAGTGACGAAGCGGCTGGCGCTGAGTTCCGTGGTGCTGAGCAGCCAGAAGGTAGACGTGAACGATGCGCTCTACACCGTGTCGCGCGGCAAGGAGCAGGCGAAGGACGATGCCGCGAACCCGCTGGTGCAGAGCGGGCAAAAGCTGATTCCGAGCGTAACGCGCGTCTTCGCGATAGATCGAACGATGTACGTCTTCCTGCAAGCGTACGAGAAGGACGGCGCAGGAGCGGCGAACGCGAGTTCCGAGACAGCGGCGACCGCAGCGCCAACGCCGCTATTTGCGTATGTGAGCTTCTATCGAGGCCAGAAAATGGTGATGGAGACGCCGCCGATCGCTGTCACGCCGGAGCCGGCGACGCGGTTAGGAATTGTGCCGCTCAGCTTTCAGGTTGGGCTTGGAAAGCTGGCGCCGGGAGAATATCAATGCCAGGTAAGCGTGCTCGACCCCGCCGGGCGTCGCGCGGGGTTCTGGCAAGGGCCGGTGATGCTGACGCCATAGCTGCGGGAAGGGAATTGGCGGGGGTTGCCGGCTGATATCTTCCGCAGCAGATTTTCACACAAGCTGATTCAGAGCTTAGACAGATTGGGAGTGCGGCACGGCCAAGGTTACGAAACATGGTGCAGAGTTTCGGGCACTTTAGAAGCTATCGGAAGCTCAGTGCTTTGCCGCGGAAACGGGATAACCCTTCCAGAGGTATTCGAGGGCTTCGGGCAGGGTCTGCTCTCGAACGGCGCGATCCACGTGGCCGGCATTGCGGGCAAAAACGAATTGGTAGTGGTAGCCGCTGGCCTTGAGAACGCGCGCCATGTTCTCGTTGGCCAGAACCCAGTCGTGCATGCTGTCGCGCATCGCGTTGGGATTGTAGAGGTCGCGGTCGCCTACTTCCAGCCACAAGCGCAGCGGTTTGCGTGGAGAGGATGGAATAAGGCGCTCGTGGAACTCCCATGCGCCGTGAGGAGTTTTGGGATCGTAGGGCCACTGCTGATTGATGTAGGTGCCGGAGTAAGTGAGGACGCGGTGATAGAGCTCCGGGTGATACCAGGCCATAATGAGCGCGCAGGAACCGCCGGAACTGCCGCCCATGGTGGCGCGGCCTTCGGGGTCGCGAGTGAGCTTGACGTGATAACGCAACTCTACCTGCGGAAGCACCTCCTGCTCGACGAACTCAGCATAACGGCCGGACATGGTGTCGTATTCCAGCCCGCGCTCGCTGCCCTGGGCATCGCCGCCACCGTTGGAGATGGAGATGGCTATCATGACCGGGACACGGTGCTCAGCAATGAGCGAATCGAGAGTAGTAAAGAGCAGCAGATCGGGACCGTCAGCGCCGACAAGGAAGGGCGCAACCATGCCGGCGCGATACTGTTTTGGCACGTACACGGTAACGCGTCGCGTATAAGGCGCGGGATGGCTGGTAGTGACGATCAGTTTGGCAGGGTCCCTGGGATCGGGCGTGCCGAAAGTGCCGGGAGTGCGCGCGATGCCCGGGTAAAACCTGCTGTCGGCGGAGTTCAGGATGAATTGGAAAATATCTCCGTGGGGTATGTCGGGATTGGGGAGCGTTTCAGGCGCAGGAGAGTGGGTTGGGCCGAGGATGAAGTTGCCATCCTTATCGGCAGGCGGGAGTGCGCCGTCGGCAAGCTCCGTTGCAGGCACATAGCCGGGAGCGTGAGGATCGCGCGTTGGCGGAATAGAGCGGTTTGGTGCTGCTGTGGGCGCAGGAGTTTGCGAAGATGCCGCGGAGCACGCAAAGAACAAAATGACGGCGGAGAAAAGATGGCGGAAGCGCATAGAAATCGGACGTCGGTCTCGTTACCGGGCGTTGGTCTCATTGCAAAGTATAGCTCGATTGCCCTCCAGCAAAAGCAAAGGTTCGATAGTGCCTCAGTTTGAATTTGCTTTGTGTCAGGGCACGACTTTAGTCGTGCCGAAAACTGTGCAATCAAAGATATGGGCTTTAACCCCTGTGGTTCTCAATTCAAACTGAGACATTGCCAAAGGTTCACCGGCCAATAGGATCTTCGCAGCCCTGTACGAATAACTCATCGACAGTACTATTCGTCCTTGATGAAAGACTAACTTCGGATTTGCCGCGAGTAGCGCTCTCGCGCGGGTACAGCGTAAAGTGGTTACGTTTCCAGCGCAGATGCCCAGAAGCGCTGCAAGGCCGCGTATAACAGTTACGAAGGAGACTCATGATTACTCGACGTGCCTTTTTAGATTCGCTTGCAACAACCACAGCCGGGCTTGCGGTGGCTACAACCGCGAAGAGCTACGGGCAGATTCTCGGCGCGAACGATCGATTGAACTTTGCCGTGATCGGCTTGAATGGCCGTGGGTATGCTCACTTGTCCGCTCTGCACAGCAATCGGGCGAAGGCGCGCATCGCCTGCGTCTGCGACGTTGAGACGCGCATTCTCGCAAAGTTTGCCGACGCTGCGAAGCAGACGATGGGGGAAGCGCCGATCGCAGAACAGGATTTCCGGAAGGTCCTTGCGGTGCGCGATATCGATGCAATCACGATCGCTACGCCGGACCACTGGCACGCGCCCCTGGCAATTCTCGGGCTGAAGGCCGGCAAGCATGTCTATGTGGAGAAGCCATGCAGTCATAATCCTGCTGAAGGCGAGCTGCTCGTCCGCGCGCAGCAAAAGTATGGCAAGCTCGTGCAGATGGGATCGCAGCAGCGGTCGTCCGCGCACACGATAGAGATCGTCGATAAGATCCACAACGGAGCCATTGGCCGTGCGTACTACGCAAAGGCATGGTACGCGAACGTGCGCAAGTCGATCGGCCACGGCGAGGTGGTTCCTGTTCCTGCAACTCTCGACTGGGATCTATTCCAGGGACCAGCTCCGCGCGAGGAATATCGAAACAACGTACAGCCCTACAACTGGCACTGGTTCAAGACGTGGGGGACTGGCGAGTCGCTGAATAATGGCACGCACGAAGTGGACATCTGCCGTTGGGCATTGGGCGTTGGTTATCCAAACTCCGCTTCTTCAACGGCTGGCCGATTTCAATTCAAGGACGATTGGCAGTTCTACGACACCATGGATACGAGCTACCACTATGACGATTCCATACTCGCGTGGCAGGGGCTGTGCTGCAACGGGATGCGCACGTACGGCCGCGATCGCGGGTCGGTCATCATGGGCACTGCGGGATCGGTTGTGGTGGATCGCGATGGTTATGAGGTCTATAACCTGAACGGGACAATGACGGACTCGTATAAAGTGCTGAAAGGAAATGCGAACTCTTCCCGTGACACCATCGGCGCAGATGCGATGACCGATGCGCACTTTGCCAATTTCATTGCCGGTATTCAGACAGGCGCAAAGCTGAATCAACCGATTGCGCAGGGTAACGTAGCTGTAACTCTTTTGCAGCTATCGAACATTGCATGGGAGGTCAATCGCGAGCTGCAAATCGATCCGCAGAATGGAAAAATACTGCATGACGCAGAGGCGATGAAGCATTGGTCGCGCAGTTATCAACCAGGATGGGAGCCGACGCTTTAGTCGAAGCGCCGCTCGCATTTCTCTATGAAGGCAGAACTCGAACCCAGAACTCCCGAGGACATCGATGAATCTATCCCGTCGCAACTTTCTTCGTTTGAGCGCGCTTGCCGGCGCCGCGCTCGGCACAGGCAGCAGCGGGATCGCGGCTGCGCAGGACTCTTCGCCTGCGAGCGCTGTGCCGATCCGCCTTGGACTTGCCAGCTACACGTTTCGAGAGTTTACCCGCGCGCAACTGATCGGCTATATGCAGCAACTTCAGTTAGTGGATGTGAACTGCAAGGATACGCTGGATCATCTGCCAGTCGATCCGGCACAGGAAGCAGTTGCCGTCGCGGATTATGCTGCGAACCATATCCGCCTGCACGCGGTCGGTGCCGTCTACTTCAACAAGGATGAAGATGACGATATCCGCAGCAAGTTTGAATATGCCAAACGCGCGGGAGTAAAGGTTATTGTCGCGGGTGATCCTTCGCCGGCAAGTCTCCCGCGTGTAGAACGCTTCGTGAAGGAGTACGACATCCGGATCGCGATTCACAACCACGGTCCTGAAGACAGGCTCTGGCAGTCGCCGCTCGACATTCTGAAGCTGATTCACGGTATGGACCCGCGGATCGGCTGCTGCATTGATGTGGGACATACTGCGCGCACAGGGACAGATGTTGTAGACGCCATTCACCAGGTCGGTCCGCGGCTCTTCAACATGCACATGAAGGATCTCGCAGATATGCGTGTCAAAGAGAGCCAGGTCGCCGTAGGGCGTGGCAAAATGCCGGTGCGCGGCATCTTTGAAGCCCTGATGGCGGTGAAGTATCAGGGCTTTGTCGATCTTGAATACGAGATTCATGGCGATGATCCTATGCCGGGCGTGATCGAGAGCTTCGGATATATGCGCGGCGTCCTCGCAGGGATGGGTTTCTAGGAGATCACACATGCCTACGATCAATCGAAGGGAATTCAGCGTTGCTCTCGCGGCGCTTGCGGCTTTGCCGGCGGCGTCAGCCCAAGCCAAAGGTGTCGCAGTGGCTGAAGAATCCACACAGCAACTGAGTCATTCGCAGCTATTCCAGTTCGAGGCCCTGCCTGTGCATACCGCCGCCAACGGAACGGTGTCGCGAAGCGTGCTCCGTGGAACATTGCCGACCGGGGAGTACGTGGAGGTGCACGAGACAACACTCCCGCCCGGCAAGATGCCGCACCCCCCGCACCGGCATACGCATTCGGAGTTCCTTCTGATTCGTGAAGGAACTCTGGAGGTCGATAGCGGTGGAAAGCGCGGTGCCGTTCATGCCGGCGGTGTTGTCTTTACAGCATCGGGTGTTCTGCATTCGCTGAAAAACATTGGACAGACTCCGGCAAACTATTTCGTCGTAGCGGTTGGTGTGCAACGGATGCTCCCATAATCAACATATGCGTGTCTGAGCATTCCTTGAAACATGCAGCTAAATCGCGTCACGTAGCCGAGCAGCCACATGCAGGTTTACGATCGGCGTGTAGTCATCAGGAGCCTTCCGCATGAGATCAGTTTCACGGCGTCACTTTGTCGGCGGCATCGCTGTCGCGGCAACTGCAGCCTCACTGCCTGGAACGATGTGGGCCGCTGTGTCAAAATTCAAGATCGGCGTTATCTCGGACGAGATATCGCAGGACTTCGACCATGCCTGCTACGTAATCAGCAAAGAATACGGCTTGCACTATGTGGAACTGCGCGAAGCGTGGGGCAAAAATCTACAGGAAATATCGAATGCGCAGATATCCGATGCGCAGAAGATACTTGCAAAGTACGCATTGTCGGTAACAGATATTGCAAGCCCGCTGTTTAAAGTCGATTGGCCAGGCGCGCCGCGCTCGCAGTATGGCTCGAAGGGAGATATGCACGGAGCGGCAGCGTCTACATTGAAACAGCAAGACGATGTGTTGCGGCGTTCCATTGAGCTTGCCAGGCAGTTTGGAACAGATGAAGTTCGCTGCTTCGACTTCTGGAGGATCGATAACGTCAAGCCGTATCGCGCGGCCATCAATGAGAAGCTGCATGAGGCGGCAGAGTTTGCCGGACAGCGCGGTGTGCTGCTGGTGCTGGAAAATGAATTCGAGTGCAATACGGCCACGGGACGCGAGGCTGCGGCGACGCTCGCCGGCATACCCTCAAAGCATCTTGCGCTCAACTGGGACCCTGGCAATGCTGTGATGCGGGGTGAGTTTGATGCGTACCCTGGCGGATGGAACGCGTTGCCAAAGAACCGCATCCATCATTGCCACGTCAAGAACGCAGTCAAGGACGATCAGGGCAAGGTCCAATGGGCTCCTGTGGATGTCGGTTATATCGACTGGACCGCACAGTTTCGTGCCTTGAAGGCGATTGGCTACAGCAGTGCAACAAACCTGGAGACGCACTGGCGGGGTGGCGGCACTCCAGAGCAGTCGAGCGATCGTAGCTGGCAGGGCATGAAAAAGGATTTGATCGCCGCCGGCTGTCTCTAGCTGGAACTGTGAATTTGCTCCACCTGCGCGGCGCCGAAATGCCTATGCCTGGAATTGACGTTTCAAATTATCGAGTAATCCAATCTTTCCGGAAACTTGAAGGATTTTCGGAAAGTCCCGCGCGTTTGCCTTACGTCAGATTCTAGGTAGTTACGGATACTGTTGCGCTGTGTAACATATTGTTTTATTTTGTCTTAACTGAAATATCTGACGGAATAGTGTTGCATCAAACATTTGAGGTGTTTTGTTGCGTGCCAAGTTGATGTTCTACGCAACACCCCCATGAAGTTAATGATAATGAGCGACGGCTTTGCCCAAAAATCAATTCTGCCCAAAAAGTCGAGATTTCTGCCCAAAAAGTCTGAGTAGGAGTAATGGAACCGACGGCGCACATGAGCTACACACATAGCTAGCTATCGAAAAGGGGCGTCGCTGGACGCTTACACTCTTGCCCCAGCATAACCTGTTCTTTGTTCTGCTACGGCACTTGGCCAGTCGCCGAAATGCTGTTGACCCAAAGACGATTCGTGACACCTTGAGTGATGGAAAGATTGGGGCCAAGGGTCCAGTTCCAGAGCTCTCCCGCAGGCCAGTACCCGTTTGTCGGTACAATCGTAAACAAGTTCGTCGGATACGTCCCCCAATTGCTCGTTACGCTGTTCATGTGCGCTGCTCCGTCAAAGCCAGTGGTCAACAGAAGGGACATCGTCTGCCCACTTTCATTGAGAGCACCAACGCTGTTGGTCAGCCCTGTAGGGTTTCCGGCCAGGTCATAGCCGTATTTAGTTCGAGTGCAGGGCTCGTAGCTGTCGCAGTACTCATTCATGTGTTGAGTCCGACAAGTCATAGTAGCAAAGAAACAAGGTTAAGAAGTTGCTTCAGGTTGTGATGAAGCTGTTTGAAGAACAAGAAAGCAGTCAGCTTCGCAGAAGAGTCCAGAAGAAGAGCCAGAGAGATGGGTTTGCAGCACAGGATAGCTCGCTTATAAGCGAGCTATCCTGTGCTGCAAACGGGGCGTGCTTTCTGGAAGGGCAGCGGTCCTGATGCGATAAAGGACTGGATGGAGTTGAGCAGCCGGCTGATGGGGTGTCTGGCTGCGGCAGCACGCAGGTCGTCGGCGGTTACATGGAGATAGATCTGGGTGCTTGTAATGAGCCGATGTCCAAGCAGGTCGCGGATGGTCACGAGGCCGACACCGGCACGGACCAGGTGGGTTGCAAAGGTGTGGCGCATGCGATGCGGCGAGAGGCGCGTGCCGATGCGGCTGCGCTGTCCCCACGTGCGCAGGCGCTCATAGATGCCACCGCGGGAGAGCGGGCGCCCGAAGCGGGAGCGGAAGAAGGGCGCGGATGGAAGTGCCGGGCCACGCGCCTTGAGATATGCGCCGAGCAGTTCGACCAGTTGCGGGCTGAGAGGGATCACGCGTTGATGTCCGCCCTTGCCGCTGACGGTGATGGTCATCTCTTCAAGATCGACGTTGGCGTTGCGCAGCGTGGCGCACTCGGAGGCGCGGATGCCGGTGCCGTAGAGCAGCGCCATCAGCGTGCGGTCGCGCAGTCCGAGGACGGTGTTGGTCTTCGGCTCTGCGAGCACCCGGCCGACCTGTTCCTTCGACAGCGCAATGGGCAGTTTGCGCGGCACGGCCCTGATCGAGGGAAAGTTGGCAAGCGGGTTGGCGGCGTGTTCGAGATATCCCATGGCCACCATGGCGCAGTAGAAGCGGCGCAGCACAACCACGGTGCGGTTGACCGCGGAGTCGCCGTTCAAGCGCACTTCGCGCAGATGCTGCACGTAGCTGAGGACATCGCGGGCGGCGATCTGATCGGGGCCCCGTGTGGGGAACTTCCCTTCGACCCACTCGTGAAACTGCTTCAGTGTCTTCTCGTAAGCAGCCAGCGTAAGCGGCCGCAGGCCGCGCGCAACGCAGTGCGTGCGGATGTAGAGCGAGATCCAGTAGGACCACTTCATGGCAGGTCTCCGATGGGAAGCGTGCGCACGGCGGCTTCGGTGCGTGCGGGCAGAACGTGCAAATAGACGCCGGTCTCCTGCGGACTGCGATGTCCCATCAGTGAAGCGATGATGGCCAGATCGACGCCTCGATCCATCAGGTGGGTGGCGAAGCTGTGGCGCAACGTGCGAGGCGTGATGTTCTCTCGCAGCCCGGCGCGTTCGGCGGTCTGCCGGACGATGCTGCAGACATCGTGGGCGCGCAGGCGCCGCCCTTTTGCACTGGTCTTCAGCAGCGGCCCGCGTTTTCCATGATCGAGCAGGTAGGCGAGCAGTTCGGTGTAGAGCGCTTCGGGGATGGGAATCGCGCGCGGGCGGTCGCCTTTTGCGTGCATCACGAGCAACTCATGGCGTTCCCGGTTAATATCGGCAACATCGAGCGCGCAGAGTTCGTTAGTGCGCAGCCCGCATCCGTAGAGCAGCAGCACAACGAGGCGATCGCGCCGCGCCGTCGTGCCTGTCGCGGCAGTGGCCGCGACGAGCTTCTCGGCTTCGTCGAGAGTCAGGGAACCGGGCTCGGATCGCGGCGGAGCGTGCCTGAGCGTAAACCCATCGAGGACGTTGCGTTCACTGCGTCCGCTGCGCCAGGCGTAGTCGAGCAGCCCGCGCAGATGGCTCAGATACTTGGCCAGGCAGGTCTCGGTTAATCCATCGCGGCGCAGCTTCTCGAGCCAGTGCAGGTAATCTCCAAGTTCGAGGTGCCACAGCGGTGTCTCGCCGGGAAATGCGCTGGCGGCGCGGCGCAGTGTGCAGCGCACATCGACGATCGTGCGCGGCGTCTTGCGTCCGACCTTGTCCAGGTAGCTGAGGTAGCCCTCGACAAGCGGGTCCATCGGTGGCAGAAGCGGGGCTGTCATGCAGTCACCTCCTGTTGCGCAAGCAGAGCGTTGATGGGATGCAGTTCCATCGCGGCACGTCGCTGCGGATCGGCGATGTGCACGTAGCGCACCGTGGTCTGAATCACGCTGTGGCCGAGGACGCGCTGTACTTCGGCCAAGTGCACTCCGGCTTCCAGCAGATCCGAGGCGCAGGTATGCCGGAACTGATGCAGGCTGTGCATCGGCACCTGGGCGCGCCGCGAGATGGCGCGAACGCCGTTGCTGATGGCGGTGCCTGAAAGACGCCGTCCGTTGCGGCTGATCAGCAGAGCGGACTCTTCCAGGCAACCGCACTGTTCCAACTGGTTATGCCGCAGCGGAAGGTAGGCTTCCAAACAACGCAGAACGGTCTCCGGCAGCGGCAGGCAGCGCTCGCGGCCGGTCTTGCGGCCATCGATGCGCAACGTCCCTTCCTCCCGATCGAGGGCATCCACGTTCAATCTCTCCAGCTCGCCGCGGCGAAGCCCCGTGCCGTACAGCATGGACAGAATCGTCACCCACAAATGCGCGCTGTAATCGCCGTGCCGGCTCGCCGCCTCCCGCCACATCGCCTCCATGTGCGTGCGATCGATCCGCTTCGGCATCCGGCTATACGGGCTTACCTTCGGGCCCTTCATCCAGCGCAGCGGGTTCCTCTGCCATAGCCCATGGCGAACAAGGTGGTCGCCGAAACCGCGCATCGTGCTCATCGTTGCGTAGACCGTCGCCTTCGATCGAAAGCTGCCGCAGGATGCGATGTAGTTCGTAATCAGCTCGGCGCCTACCTGCTCGATCGAGACCCGCGGCCGGCGCCTCTTCAGCCAGCGGCCCCAACGCTCCAGACGGGACTCCGTGTACGCAACCGACGCTTCACTCAATCCCCGTGACCGATACTCCTCCATATAGCCATCCAATAAACGGTCCCACCGCCGCATCGACTTCCTCCTTAACGTGCAAAGCGGCGAGCTCGCGCTCGCCGCCTATTACGTTACAAAAACAAACAATACGACTCCCGATATGACTCCTTCGGGAGCCTCGATGAGGCCTGAACTGAACTAAACCAGTCTTTTCGCCGGCTCATTGAACCGATTGGGATACACAGCGGGAGTGGCCATAATCAAATTCCTCCGGTATCACGCGCTCATCCAGCGCGCGAATGGTTGGGCGGGCAACGGTGCTGCCCGAGTTGTGATCGAAGACGCGATGCAGCCGCCAGCGGCCCTCCGCGTCCATCCTTACGTCTCGCTTGTGAAACACGCCCATGCGAACAAACCAGTTGTCGCCGCAGAAACAACGAAGCTCGCCCCAATCCTCCGGATGCGATGCGTCAGTCTTTGTGTCCAGGTCCACGCCGTACCATGAGCCGAAAGTCTGAATCAGACGTGCCCCTTTTGTGGCGTCGTGAAAGGCTTCCACTGCATCAGCCAGGTCGCAGAATTCCGCGCTCTTAGTGATATACTTCAAAACTTCTTTTGCGGCCTTTTCGCGATCGGTGACAGGCTTAATCCAGATCGCGCGACGGTGCTTCTGATTCCACTCGGAGCGCTTGCGCATTTCCGCCGGCGAAAGGCCCGTGATGGGCAAGTATTTTTTGAGCCGCGGATCGTATTCGAGCAGGGAATTCAGCCGGCATTCGCGCACCCACTCTTCAAAAGCAAAGCGCTCACCATCGAACACGTTTTTGCCGGAGTTCTTGCGCGGCTTTTTGCCGAGCGCGTCCGTCCACAGCCGCGTCCAGTCGTATTCGAGCGCCAGCTTGATGTAATCGAAAGCGCGCATGTTGCGGCCGGCGAACTCCACGCGCTGATCTTTACCCGGCAGGATGTAGCTGGCGTCTACCAGCACGTGCGCGTGAACGTGCCATGTTTTTTGCGTGCGATTGTAGGTGGTTTCGATCGCGTAGACGCCGCCAAAAAACATTTCCTTGTGCTGCGCCAAGAACTGGCGCACGCGTTTCCGATAGAGGTGAAACGTGTGCTTGGAAATACGTCGCACGTTTGGCGTTGTCAGCGTGATGAATTGAGGATGCGTGAGACGATCGAAAAGGGAAGCGCACCTTCTTTGAGCCTTACGGCTGCGATTCCAGTTGCAAAGCGGGCACAGACGATGATTGCAGCCGATCGGAACCGCAATCGGATGTGTCTTGTCACCGCAGCACTCGGCGCGATAGCCGATCCACTCGCCTTGGCAGTGTAAGAGCTGGAAACACTGCTTCTCCCACTTGAGCGCGCGCGCCCATTTCCCGACTGGCTTGTTTTTCTTGCACCAGTCATCCAGGTACAGCCGCCGCAGATAACCTTCGCCGTAGTGAGCAGGGAACTCAGTCGCCCCGTTTTTCGAGTTACGCTTGAGCCAGGCGGCAACGTGCTTTTCGAGCCAGGCATCATAGGCCGGATTCTGATCTGAGCGAAGCAACGCCTGTTCGCGTTCATAGCTCTCGCGCCATTCCTCTTCGCGGCCGTCTTCCGGTCCCTGCGTCGCCGCCTGCCAAATCGAGTAGACCGTTGCCTGTAATTGCCGCCAGAGCCGAAGGCGATTTTGATATATATCCCATTCGGTTTCTTGGCTTTGCATCCAGTTTCGAACAGTTGTTGCTAGATGATTGGCAGTATCAAGTGAAGGAGCTCGGCGTACCGCCGAGCGCGAGGGCCCCGCCTGCGTTGCAGCGGCCGCTTGACGCGGCCGTCTCCGGCGGGTCCCCAGACGTGTCGGGCGAGAGGGGGCGGCACGCTCTCGCATCGGATTGTCGATCACAGGTGTCATTGAGCTTTGAGAGTGGAACTATAGGTCACGGAAAGGGCACGCAAGAGCGATTCAGCGAGCAGCTTGCGCTCACGGCTTGCAGGAACGGCTGCCGCACGCGTAAAGCAGTGATCGCAGATGCGCACTGAGCCGGCCGCTTTCGTGATGGTCTTCGCATCGAACGGCCGGCGTGATATCCCGGAGAAGACTGCCATCACATTCGGCCTTTTCGGGTCAGGCTTATAGGCTTTCTGAATGATGCCGCACGCAATGCACTCGCGGCCGGTGTCTTTGTAAACGCCACGTGCCATGATTAAGCTGCCCTCCATCCGTCAAACTCAAGAAGATGGGCCAGCCGGCCAAGAAGATCGCGATCGTAGCCACGGTCATAGAGCCACCGGGCCGCACATGCCACGCTCTGCACGTCCTGCAGCGGCAATTCGCCCTTTTTCTCGATGACCTCGGCACAGCGACGCAGCTCAAGCCAATGACCGTAGGCGGTCGCTTCTGCGGCAGTTCCAAAAAGCTCATTGGACCAAAGCGTGAAACATTCGCGCGCGGCCAGCAGCATCAGCGTTTGCGCGCGGCGCATGAGCGGAATCTCTGTAGCACAGTTCATGAGGTCTCCTAGAAATACTTCCGGTGAAGAGATAGCGCGGCCTGGTGCATGGCCACGGCGGTAGCTTGTGAATCAGCGATGCGCTTGTCGAATTTGCGGATCGTTCGCTGGTACGTCTGGCCCTTTTTGAACTCGGCGATGTTGTAAGCGATCGTCGCGGGATCATGTCCGAGCTTCAACGGCATCTTGAGACCTCGTCCATCTGCAGCTCGCAGCGCCGGCGATTTGACCAGCATTCAAGGCAAAAATGAAAGACAACCTTGCGCATGACGCGCGTCGTCCCGGCTACCGTCTTGCGGTTGCAGCCGCTACACATGAGCAGCCGGCCCGGACGTCTCCGCCGCGGCGATGCGACGTGCTTCGCCGGATAGAAATTCCTCCGCGCTCGCTCTTGAATTCCAGCCAATGTTTCGCTCATATACGCCTTTCCTGATTCGCTGTGGAACCTTTTTCCAATGCTTCAGGCACATGAGGTGCGAACCGCTTACATACACCTCACACGTAGGCACGAGACACTTTCGGCTCAGGCCCATTTCTCCCTCACGATGCTGCGCGAAGCTCGCAGGCGGAACGTGCTCGCAATCTCCCGCCAGCGGGAAAAGGGAATCGGCTCTTTTCCCATCAGCGACGTGTAGCCCGCGTAGCGTTCATATCTGCGCTGCTCAGTGAGGCCGCGCATCGCTCCGATCCGCGTCGGCTCATCGGCGGGCAAGATGTCGATTGCGCAGCTCAGCAGCATGAGGCCAAGCGCACTGCGCAACCAGGTCGGAATGTA
>JASHPD010000147.1 GCA_030038315.1 Acidobacteriaceae bacterium | reverse complement strand
ATTGCCGCCGCCGAGGCGGGCGTCACGCTGATCTCGCCCTTTGTGGGCCGCATCCTCGACTGGTACAAGAAGGACACCGGCAAGGACTTCCACGGCGCGGACGACCCCGGCGTGCAGTCGGTAACCCGCATCTACAACTACTACAAGAAGTTCGGCTACAAGACGCAGGTCATGGGCGCGAGCTTCCGCAACATCGGGGAAATCACCGAGCTGGCCGGCAGCGACCTGCTCACCATCTCGCCGAACCTTCTGGGCGAGCTCGAAAACACGGTGGCCGATCTGCCCCGCAAGCTCGATCCGGAAGTAGCCAAGAGCCAGAATATTGAAAAAATCCACATCGACAAGGCGACCTTCGACAAGATGCACGCCGAGGATCGCATGGCGCACGACAAGCTCAAGGAAGGCATCGAAGGCTTCTCGGCCGCGCTGGTGAAGCTCGAAACGCTGCTGGCCAACCGGCTTGCGGAGCTGGAGCAGAGGACGCCAGCGACTGTTTAGGAATCCGCGAACAGTTGCCAGTGCTCAAAAGGGTAGCCGAATCGGCTGCCCTTTTGCTGTGCGGATGCGGCGTGATGCTAATGCCACCCAATCCCGGCCCAGAATATCTTCTTGTGTTCGGAGTTGCGTTCGGATCGGAGGCGCTGGTAATAGCGTGCGATCCGATAATCCACAAGAAACCGCAGGTTTGCGAGATTCTCCTGCTTATCTGCTAGCATGAAGTTTCCTTCGGCGGTTATCTCATAGCGAATATCGTTTTCGCTTGGCGCACCCGACGCGGCCTGAGAGACAAGACCCTGCCGTTCCAGCGCCAGCAACGCGTCTCCGATTGGCCCAGCGTCAGCCTCACTTGCCAAAGGCCCGCGAACAGCGTGGAGAATCGCACTCCTGTAAGCCTGGTTTCCCAGGCGGGAAATCGCCAGCAGCACTTCTTGTTCGCGGTTTCCGAAGGCCTTTTCCACGCGTCGATTATAGGCCCGGCCAGATAAAGAATCAAAAGTTTACGTTTTAGGATGGTATGTCAGTTTCAATTTGTTTTGTGTCAGGGCACGACTTGAGTCGTGCCGAAAACCGCGAAATGAAGATATGGGCTTTAGCCCCTGAAACTGTCAGAATTCATACTGAGACACGGTCCGTTTTAGCAACTGGCGGCTCTCAGAAAAGGGCAGCCAGGTCGGCTGCCCTTTGTTTTTGCCGGAAAGCCGGAAAATTTGGCTGGAGGGATAAATTTTTGCGCTCGGCGCAACATCCGGCGTAATCTCGTGTCTAACTTTTTGGCGCAGCGGCGCGTTAGGCTTCGATGGCCAAATGCGGCGCATGGTTGTTTCGAGAGCCGGTCAGGCCGCAAGCCGAGCCGCCAGTTATAGATAGATAAAAAATTCTCGAAGAGCTGCGCTGAAAACACCACCCCTCGTTATGGATCGATTGTTGCCCCGACTCGAATTGCGCGAGCGGCCGCGCGTCTGTGTGCCCGCTCGCCCCAGCTTGGAGGCGTTTCCTTATGAATAAAAAAACCTGTCTCTTTATGCTCCCGCTTCTGGCGTCTGCGCTTCTCTTCTCCGGTTGCGGCTCGGTGACTCCGGGCTCGGCCATCTCGGATTCCGCATCCGGCACCGGCCCGGTTGCGCTTTCGATGACCGACGATCCGCCCTCGGGCGTGGCCGTGCTGCTCTTCAACGTCAACCTGACGGCGGCTTCGCTGGAGTCGAGCAGCGGCACATCCGTTTCGCTGCTGCCGAACGGCACGCCAATCCAGGTGGACGTGACCAAGCTGCAGGCGCTTTCGGCCTTCCTGAGCACGGCCGACGTGACGGCGGGAACCTACAACAGCCTGAGCCTGACCTTCGCCAGCCCGCAGCTTGTGATCTACAACGTCTCCGACACTTCGCTCGGCTCCTCCTGCGCGGTCGGATCGGTCTGCGAGCTGACGCCGACGGTGGACAACTCTTCGACGGTGACGCTGAGCTCCAGCCCGTTCCCGATCACGGTTTCCTCCGGCTCGCCGCTCGGCCTGCTGGTGGATTTCCACCTGAACACCATCATCCAGAGCGACCTGAGCATCAACCTCGGCGCGACGAACGGCATCACGGTGAGCGAATTGCCGTCGCAACAGCCGCATTTCGGCTTCCTGACCGGTGAAGTCACAGCAACCGGAACCAACCAGTTCACGCTACAGACCGTCTGGGGCCGCAGCTTTACGGTGGACACGTCGAGCAGCACCACCTTCGCCAACTTCCCGTCGAGCGCCTGCTCCACGGCCACTCTGGCCTGCGTGCAGACCGGGCAGATTGTGACGGTGCAGGTCTCCGGCGTTGCCAGCAAGGGCGTAGTGGATGCCTCGCAGGTGAGCTACGTGCAGGCGGCCAACCAGTTGACGGTGGAAGGCACGATCCTCGGCGTCTCCACTTCGTCGAGCAGCAGCGGGACAAGCAGTGGAACAACCAGCATCAAGCTGCTGCTGCATGGCAACCCGACGATGAATGCCTCGCTGCCGCTGGGCGGCAAGGCGCTGGTGACGATCGCCTCGAATGCCGCCTTCTCGATCGACTCGCAGGGCTTCACAATGCCTTCCGGCGTGAGCTTTACGAGCGCGAGCAACCTGGCCGTCGGGCAGGATGTGACGGTGACCGTCTCGCCGAGCTCGCTGGTGGCTTCATCCGGCGCCACGAGCAACGCCTCCGGCTGGTGGCAGCCGCCGACGCCTTCGTTTACCGCGACGGCTGTCGAGCTGGAGCCGAGCCAGATTACGGGCACGGTTTCCGACCTGACCTCGACGGGCTTCACGCTGACGAGCACGCCCAGCTTCTTCTGCTGGTCGTTCAACAACACGCCGGCAACGGCCACCGTGGAGACGACCTCGCAGACCACCTTCCAGGGCTTTACGACGGACGATTTGTCCGGCGTTTCGGCGGACGACGTGGTCTCCGTGAGCGGCTGGCTCTTTGCGCCTGCCGCGTCCACATCCACTTCAACCTCGTCGAGCACGAGCACCAGCACGCCGCCGACGGTGGTGGCGCAGACGGTCGCGCTGCACTCGGATGGCTGGTTCTGAGGCGAGCGGATTGCGATCCCATCCTTGCGGCAAAAGCAACTACGTCGCAAGGATGGGGTGCCCTATTGTGAAGATAAAAGGGCAGCCAAGTTCGGCTGCCCTTTATTTTTTTGAAGTTGGAGAGCCATGCGCCTGTTGCAATTTGGGATTCCAAACGCCGGCAAAGTAACGTTTTCCTCTTGATCTTCACAACTTCTCCGATAACATCCGTGTCAATGCAAGGGGAAAGCGGCGTGAATGCGATGAATTCGCGCTGCGCGGGCACGTGGAATTGCGGAACCCTCACGAGGAGGTCGCATTGCAGACGGAAGCTCATCCGCTCGAAGCCTTCTTTCACCAGGCGGTGCGCAACAGCTACGAAGGCCGCCTCGGGCTCAACGATCCCGGCGTAACGGGTTACGTCTCGCGCCTGCTGTGCGAGTTCACGCGGCTGGACAAGCTCTATGAGCTGCGCGATGCGCTTGGCAGGCCTGTTGCCGAGCTCGATCGCATGATGAACGCCGCCGATCCGGTCTTCGGCCAGGCGCCGAGCTTTGACGCCGAGCGCCGCGTCCGCAAGCATATCGGCGATTACGCGCTCTTTGTGGCGGGCATGTACCCGGACTCCCATGCGCAGAGGCGGAGCCAGCGCGCGAGCTACGCGGAGCTGGTTCATGCCGGCAAGGAAAGCTATTACATCGTTAGCCAGTTCAATCTCTTCGAGTATGAAGTGGAAGCGCCGTTGTTTGCGCGGCTCTCGGATTGGTTCGAGCGCTGCATCCTGGGGCTGGCGCTGGTGCGCGAAGAGCTGGGAAACCGGCGGCCCATGCTGCCGCCGCCAGTACAGTGAGGCCGTTGCAGTGAGGCCGGTACAGTGAGGCCAATGCCGTGAGACTGGGGTTGCCGTGAGCGGCGCCGGGAGCGGGTGCGTCTGACTTGCGTGGAAGGCGGGAAATTTTTCGGCCGCATTCGTTTGCTTGCGATCGGCCTTTCTTCCACACTTTTCCTGGAGCGTGAGCTCGTGCGGTTGCATCTTCGTAGAAGATGCACAGCGGCAGCGCGTGAAACGGGATGCGAGCTGCGCGCACAAAATACTCAGTAGAGTGTCCGCAAGCGAACACCCGAATTCGCTAACGGACAACTTGCGCTGCCAGTCCAAGTGGCTGCCGTCTCCCCCTTGGTTGCAAAATAAGAGAAACGCGCATCCCCCTGTGTGGCAACGAATGGAATGCGGATTGCTGGGAATAACTGCAATTCGAATGCCGGAAGGAAAATCGGCTGGATGAAGCTGTGTTAATGAAGCAATTTGATTCCTTCGCTCTCGATGTGCAGAACGAATGCCTGTGGTGCGGCGCCGAGCAGATCGCGCTGCCTCCGCGGACTTTTGCCGTGCTGCGCTACCTGGTGGAGAACCCGGGCCGGCTCATCAGCCATGACGAGCTGCTGGATAAATTGTGGCCGGAGACCTATGTGCAGCCGCAGGTGCTGCGCACCTACATGCTGGAGCTGCGCAAGGTGCTGGGCGACGACGCGCGCCAGCCGCGCTTTATCCGCTCCCAGCCCAAGCGCGGGTATGTTTTTGTGGCGGTGGTCGAGGAACGCGAGCCGGTTCCGCAGCCGAATCAGCGGCACAGGGTGGAAAAAGCCGCAGCTTCTCTCAACGGCAATCGAGCGGACACGCTCGTGGGCCGCGAAAAGGAGCTGAGCGCGGGCCGCGCGCACTTCGAGCGATTGGCCGAAGGTGCACGGCAAGTGATTCTGCTCAGTGGCGAGCCAGGAATGGGTAAAACGGCGCTGCTGGACGCGCTCTGTGCGGAGTGGGCCGGCGCGGCCAGTGTAGCGCGCGGTCAGTGTGTGCGGGGCATCGGCGCGAGCGAGCAATACTGCGAGGAATACTACCCGATTCTCGAAGCGCTGGCACAGTTGTGCGCCGGCCCCGACGGCGCGCGCGCCTGCGCCGCGTTGGCACGCATTGCGCCGGGGTGGCTGCCCGCGCCTGCGCGCGACGGCGCTGCGCAGACTGTTTCGCGCGCCGGCTCTGTCGGCGATCTCTGCTCCGCGCTCGAAGAGCTGGCCGCGGAAAAGCCGCTGATTCTTGTGCTTGAAGACATTCACTGGGCCGATGACTGCACGCTGGAAGCAATTTCCGCATTGGCCCGCCGGCGCGCGCCGGCGCGGCTGATGATCCTGGCCAGCTTCAGCCCGCATCACATGCCGCAGGATCATCCGCTGCGCGCGCTGCGCCAGGACTTGCGCCTGAGGCGGCTCTGCGAAGAGATTGCGCTGGCTCCGCTCCGCCGCGAGCACGTGGCAGCGCTCTTGCGCAAGCGGCTCGCGCAGCAAGAGCTTCCGCAAGGGCTCGACGCTTTTGTGCAGGAGCACGCGGAGGGCAATCCGCTCTTTGTCTTCGCCATCCTCGATCACCTGGTCGAAGAGCGCTTCCTTGTCCGTGTGGACGCGGCCCGCGCGGGCGTGGATGGCAATGCCCGATGGGAGCAGCGCGCGCCCTTTCAGCAGATGGAGGCGGGCATTCCCGACGAGCTGGCGCAGATGATGGAGATGGAGATCGGCAAGCTCACGCCGGCCGAGCAGCGATTGCTCGAAGCGGCAAGCCTCATCGACGTGGCCTTCCCCGCCTGGGCCGTCGCCGCCGCGCTCGAAGAAGAGATTGCCGAGACGGAAGAAGCCTTTGACAATCTCGCGCGGCGCGTTCCTTTCATTCATCGCGCCGGGCATGACGAGCTTCCCGACGGCGCAACCTCGGCTTTCTACGCTTTTGCGCATCGGTTCTACCGCGAGGTGCTTTATCAGCGCCAATCCGCCGCGACGCGCGCCCGCCGCCATACACGCGTGGCAAACCGCCTGGGCCGCATCTTTGCGGGCCGCGAGTTCAGCGTGGCGCAGGAGATAGCGCATCATCTTGAGGCGGCGGGCAACTGGCAGAGTGCAGTCCACGTGCTGCGCATGGCGGCGACGGAAGCGCCGGCGCGCGGCGCCAACGGCAACACGCGCCTTCTGGCGGAGGAATTTCTGCGCCGAGCCTTGCGCATTGCCGCCAACCTTCCCGATGCCGAGCGCGCCAGGACAGAACGTGAGATCGAGAACGCCCTGCAGGCGCTTGCCGCCGATGCTGCCGAAGAGAAGAAACCGAAGCGTAAACAGCTCCAGAAAGCTTGACAACTTCTCCACGGGAACTTGACACATTTGTTTTTCGCCGTAGCTAAGGTGGTCTGCGTAGGAGGAACACACCATGCGGATCACACCTCGCTCCATCGTTTTGGCATCAGCGGTTCTGGCGGCGGCAGCCTTCACCACACACGCGGCAGCGGCGGAAACCCTCCGAGTTCCCTTCGATTTCAGCGTAAACGGCAAGATCCTGCCCGCGGGCCAATACAACGTCCTGCGCGACAGCCTCGCCAACTTCGTGCGCCTTGTGAACGCGGACGCCTCGCAGAGCTACACCTGGACACTCCAGCCCGGCGACCCCGCGCCCACTTCCACCGCCGTCACGATGTTCTTTGACAAGGATGGTTCGAGCTACTCGCTGCGCTCCATCCAGTACCACGCGCTCACCACCGCGCGCATCGACAAGCGCCACCACGAAGATTCGACGGTGCGCATCGTCAGCGGCCAGTAAAGCAGTTCTCCTTCCGGTGTACGCCGAAGCTGAAGCGTCTTGTGCGGTTTTTCCCTAAAAAACCGCATTGCGCGAGGCTTCAAAGGGCTATAGCTCAAGGAGAACTGCTCTAAGCCGGCAAAAGTTTGGCCACGCGGCCAAAACAGCCTCCAAAGGGAACAGGGAGGGCCTCTCCAGTACCACTTGCCCTCCCTGCTTTTTTGTTCTTGTAGCTTGTCTTTAGAGAATGTAGCGGCTCAGATCCTGGTCCTTCACAATCCCCGCCACCATCTGTTTCACATAAGCATCGGTGATGAGAAAGACCTTCTCCGGTCCCGATGCCGTCATGCGCTCTTCGTACGGCAGATCGGCGCTTGCCTCGCTCTTGATCGCCGCGTTCAGCGCTTCAGCCTGTTCCGGTGTCGCCGCTCGCCGCGCCACATCCGGTGCCAAAAAGCTCACATCTTCGAGAACGCGCTCCATGATGGTATGTAGCCGGCGCGCGCCGATGTTCTCCGTGGTTTCGTTCACCTTGAAGGCGAACTCGGCCATCTCGCGCAGCGCTTCCGGAGCGAATTCCAGGCGCACGCCTTCGGTTTCAAGCAGCGCGGAATATTGCTTTGTCAGCGATGCCTTCGGCTCGGTGAGAATGCGCAGGAAATCCTCGACGGTGAGCGATTGCAGCTCCACGCGAATCGGGAAACGCCCCTGCAACTCAGGAATCAAATCGCTTGGCTTTGAAACATGAAATGCACCCGCCGCGATGAAGAGAATATGATCCGTGCGAATCATGCCGTAGCGCGTGTTCACGGTGGTGCCTTCCACGATGGGAAGAATGTCGCGCTGCACGCCTTCGCGCGAAACATCGGGTCCGTGGCTGCCTTCGCGCCCGGCAATCTTGTCGAGCTCGTCAAGAAAAACGATGCCGCTCGACTCCACGCGCTCGACGGCGGCGCGCGTCACCAGATCCATGTCGATCAGCCGGCTTTCTTCTTCCTGCACCAGGTAATCGAAGGCGTCGGTCACCTTCATCTTGCGCTTCTTCGATCCCGCGCCGAAGATGTTGGGCAGCATGTCCTTGAGGTTCATCTCCATCTCCTCAAGGTTCTGGCTGCTGATAATGCCGAACTGCGGCGTCGAGCGCTCGCGCACGTCGAGCTCCACGGTGCGGTCGTCCAGCTTGCCCTCGCGGAACTGCTGGCGCAGCTTTTCGCGCGAGCGCTGATGGCTTTCCGCGCCGGGCAGCGTGAGCTGGCCTTCCTGGTGTCCCTGCGGCGGCGCGGGCGGAGGCGGCAGCAACAGGTCGAGCAAACGCTCCTCGGCGTTCATCTCGGCCTTGTCTTCCACTTCTTCCAGCCGCTCCTCGCGCACCATCTCGATGGCAATTTCGACGAGGTCGCGGATCATCGATTCCACGTCGCGCCCCACGTAACCGACCTCGGTAAACTTCGAAGCCTCGACCTTGAGAAACGGCGAATTCGTCAGCTTGGCGAGACGGCGCGCAATCTCTGTCTTGCCCACGCCGGTGGGGCCGATCATGATGATGTTCTTCGGCATGATGTCGTCGGCCAGATCGGGCAGCAGCTTCTGGCGGCGCTGGCGGTTGCGCAGCGCAATGGCCACGGCGCGCTTGGCCGCCTTCTGGCCCACGACATGCTTGTCGAGCTCGGCGACGATCTCGCGCGGGGTGAGCTCGTCGAGCGCGAGATCGGTTTCTTCGGCGGATGCGGGAAGATAAATTGCCATGATCTGTTGATTGCGTCCTTATTGCGTCTAAAACGCTACTTCTACGGCAGTTTCGGGTTCAGACAGACTGCCGTTTTATACATTGAACAATTTCATCCCTGCTACGAAAAGAAACTTGTCAATTCGCTTGTAGTCGAACTGATCCAAGCCAAAGTACATACGGAGCGCATCGATGATTGTTTTGAACTTCGGATAGTTGTATTTCAAATCTTGGCGATG
>JASHPD010000146.1 GCA_030038315.1 Acidobacteriaceae bacterium | reverse complement strand
GCGAGCGGTGAAACTTCAGCCGCGCGCGGCAATGAGCGCACTCTAGAAAGTGCTGCTCGTAGTCCCTGCGCATCTCCGGCGAGATTCCCGAGATGTCATAGCGCCAGCTTGCCAGAATCGCGCCGACTACATGATCGTTGCATCGGGTCCGTGCCATAGAATTCCACTCACTTTACAACAAATTGCGCCAACCTGCGACGGTGAGCGTCTTTCCGGTAACCTGAAAAGTACACATGATTAGACGTTCAGCATAGCCGCACGATTCCAGTATTTAAGTGACTGAAATCACGCGCTCAAATCCACATCTCCGGGCGGCTGCGCACCGCTCCGGAAGACTGCCTGTACATGCCGGTTCCTTACCATTGTAACGTAACTGACACATCCGGGGCGGAAATTTCTCAGAACCCGTTTTGGCCTTTCAGAACTCGATCGGCGCCATCGGCTCATGCTGCGCCGCGAGCAGCAGCCGGTTGCCGAGCAAACTTCCGCGCCCGCTCAGGGCCCGCTCGGCGCAGACCCGCGCCAGTTCCGGCAGATTGTTGCTCTCCGAGAGATGCCCGAGAATCAAATACGCCGCCCCGCCGTCGTACTCGGCTTCAAGGAACTCCGCCGCCGCATCATTCGAGAGGTGCCCCACACGCGAAAGCACCCGCTGCTTCACCTGCCACGGATAAGGCCCATCGCGCAGCATTTCGAGATCGTGGTTGGACTCGAGCATCAGCAGATCGACCTTCTTCAGGCAAGCCTTCACATTCGGCGGCATGTATCCGAGATCGGTAGCCAGCGCCATCCGCACGCCCTCCGCCTGAAAGACAAACCCCACCGGATCGGCCGCATCATGCGGAATGGTGAAAGGACTCACCGCAATATCGCCGATCTGGAACGCCTCACCCGCAGTAAAGTATTCGACCGAAGGCAGGTGCGCCGGATCTTTTTTCGGCTCGGCCTTCGCCTTGGCGGCTTCTTCCTCAACACAACCGGCGTCCTTTGTTTCTGTACCCTGCACCCCGTCCCCTGTACCCTGTTTTTGCTTTTCCAGCCACTCCCCATAAGTCATCGTCTGCTTCGGCGTCAGCAGCCGCATCCACGCCCGATGCGTAGCCTCGGTAAAGTAAACCGGAATCCCCAGCTTCCGCGCCGTAACCGCCAGCCCGCTGATGTGGTCCACATGCTCATGCGTAATCAGGATCGCGTCCAGCGCGGCCGGGTCTTCTCCAGCCAGCTTCATCCGCCGGAAGATCTCCCGGCAGCTCAGCCCCGCATCCACCAGAATCCGCGTACCGCCGCCGCAGACAACCGTAGCGTTGCCCTTGGACCCCGAAGAAAGCACCGTGAAGCGGACCATCCTTTGAGCATAGCGCGATTCCCCACTCCCAAAACGCACAACCGAGTTGACCAAACCGGAACCGCCCCTGCCACCGTGTCATACCCCTCATAGGAGATTGTCATCCTGAGCGAGGAGCAAAGCGACGAGTCGAAGGATCTGCAGTTGCCGTTGCTTTTGCTTTCCGCCTGCACCAGTAACACCGTGGGTGGCCCATGTCTCCCGGTTTTGGAGACATGGGATCGCAATACCCCAAATTTTCTTGCTCAATTTTGCAAAGGATTACGCCCAAATGTGCATACTGGAAATAGAGGGATTTTCGCGCAGCCGGTTCCGAACACACCCAAAGCCGCGAAACTGGAAAATTTTGAGCGAAATTAGCACCCTTTAAGCACGTTTTAGCACCAAATTAGCACCCTGTTTTTCGCACAAAATCACCCATAATAGATTGATAAAAATAAACTTATAAAACAGACCAAAGCGAAAAAACACAAATTTTCCGTAACATGTCCTGAAAACTGTGCAAATCGGCAGCTTTGAAAAGTGAAAGCAAGGCGAAAGCCCTTAAAGCACCCCCCCCATCTGCGCCGGAATCTCAATCGTCACCAGCGTCCCCCGCCCCGGATTGCTGACCACGGTAAACCGCGCCTGCGTGCCGTAAAGGACTTCCAGCCGCTCGCGTACATTCTTCATCCCAATCCCCGCGCCAGTCCTGCGCACCGAATTCGCCGACCCGGCGGAAATACCCACCCCGTCGTCGGCCACCTCGATCAGCACGCGGTCGCCGTTCAGCTTGCTGCGCAGCGTAATCGTGCCGCCGTGAATGCGCGGCTCCAGCCCATGCTTGATGCTGTTCTCAATCAGCGGCTGCAACAGAATGCTCGGCACCGGAACCTGGAGTGTCCGCGGATCGATATCTTTCTCCACGCGCAGCTTTTCCGCGCCAAAGCGCACCACTTCGATATCGAGATAGTCGTCGGTAAATTTCAGTTCATCGGCCAGCGGAACAAAGCTGTCGTGATCCTTGAGCAGCGCGCGCAGAATGTTCGCCAGCTTCACCGTCATCTCCCGCGCCAGCTCCGGCCGGATGCGCACCAGCGAGGCAATGGAATTGAGCGTATTGAAAAGGAAATGCGGATTGATCTGCCGCTGCAACGCATCGAGGCGCGCTTCGAGCAGCAGCCGCTTCTGCTCTTCGAGCTTCAGCTCGATGCGCAGCGCATTCCATACCTTGAGCGCAATGCCCACAACCATCGGCGCGCAGAGCCACACCAGCGGCTGCAGCTCCCATGTGTTGGTGAGCAGCGCAAACAACCGCTTGGGATACATCCGCGCAATCCACTCATGTGCGATCTCAAAGAGCACAATGACAACCAGCAAGAGGATCTGGGGATCAATGCGCGGCTGGCGCAGGTTGCGCCGAATCCAGCGGTAAAGGCTCAGGTCAATCAGAGGCGTAAAGTCCCATATCTTTTCCCTGTTCACGGCCAGCCGCAGCACACCGGCGGCAAAGCCCAGCGCCATATTGAACGGCAGCGCTAGGTACTCATGGTGAAAGAGCGCAGGCACCGCAAGCACCGCGCCGCCGATCATGGCTTCGAGCGGCCCAAAGAGCAGCCCCAGCAGAATCACTGTCTCAAAGGAAATATCCGCGGCAAGAAAATTCGGAACGGTGGTGCGAACCCAGACGCCCAGCGTCAGCGGTACCAGAAAGAAGGCGAGCAGAATGGCCGTCTGCCGCGGCTTCCGCCGCTGCTCGGCAAAGAGAAGCTGCTGAAAGGTGCGCGAGCGGGCCAGCGCCGAGGCCACGGCCGCCGCAACGCCCAGCTTAACCAGCAGCGTGATGAGCAAAAGGGTGTTCGTCACAAGTCCAATGTATCGCGGCGGCTCCTGAAGCATCGAATAGAAAGCGCCAGCAGAGAGCCTCACAAAAGTGGGTGCCCCATGTCTCCCGGTTTTGGAGACATGGGATACCAACAAATCCACCGAACTAGAATGGACCTATGGCATTCGAGAGCGTAAAAAAGGTAGCCGAAGCCGATTTCCCCACGCGCTGGGGCCGCTTCCGCATCCTCGGCTTTGAAGGCGTGCGGCCCGACGCAAAATGCGGCGAGAATGCCCTGCCCGAAGTCGAAGGCCTCGTCGCGCTCGTCATGGGCGACATTCACGCCACGCCGCCGCTGGTGCGCATCCACTCGCAATGCCTCACCGGCGACGTCTTCCACTCGCTGCGCTGCGACTGCCGGCTGCAACTGGAGCTAGCCCTGAGCAGGATCACCGCCGAAGGCGCGGGCATCCTGCTCTACGAGCAGCAGGAGGGCCGCGGCATCGGCCTGATGGCCAAGCTGAAAGCCTACGAATTGCAGGACCAGGGCCTCGACACCGTGGAAGCCAACGTCAAACTCGGCTTTGAAGCCGACTGCCGCGCCTACGAGCTCCCCGGCGCGGTGCTCAAGCTGCTAGGCATCGATCAGGTTCGCCTGATTACGAACAACCCCGAGAAGGTCGCAGCTCTCGAATCCGCAGGGATCAGGGTCGTCGAGCGCGTCTCCGCCGAAGTAGCCCCGGAAGAAACCTTCGAGCGCTACCTGAAAACCAAGCAGGAAAAGATGGGCCACATCCTCGAAGCCCTGGACATGCAGCAGGACGAGCAGACCACGCGCTGAATCAACCTTGTGATTCCGGCTCGCGCAGCGCCTTGAGCACCTTGGCCGTAGTTACCACCTGCCCCACGTGCCGTTGCGTGTGATCGGCTACATGAACCAGCGCGCCGCCGATGCTCGTCGGCAACTGCTTGCGGCCAACGCCGCGAAAGGTATTGAAGTCTGCCGCAGCCAGCGTGCGGATGCGCTCACTCGCATTTGAAAACGACGCTTCCACCTCGGCAATCAGCATGGCCAGCGTCTCGCGCTCATCGTGTTCCGGCCCAACCTGCTCGGCCTTGAGCAACGCCAACTGCTCAGCCGTTAGCTGGCCGCCTTCGGCATACGTGAGGATGCGGTCCACCGAGCGCGCAATGTGGCGCAGATGAAAAGCCACCGGCGGCAATCCAAGCGGCAGCGTGTGGACCTCAAGATCGGTAAGCCCGTCGGTCCACTTCGTAATGTCGTCAAGGGCAAGCTCGAGCGCGTGCAACACGGCGCGGCCCACGGCGGGAACCTCGGAATGCGTGCCGCTCAGCCACGGCTCAACATAAGGCGCAGTCGCAGTGCTCATAACGGATTCCCTCCTTCGGCTTCCAGCCTCTCAGCTTCCGCCAGAAACTTCGCCGGCGTCAAGATCGAGATGCCGCGCCACGGGCTCATCACCAACAGGTCCTGATCGCTGCTGACAAGAATATCCGCGCCTGCGGCCACGCAGAGCGCCAGAAATTTCTCGTCCTTCCCATCCCGGCAGAGACCAGCAGCCAGGTCAAGATCCATCCGTGTCACTGCAATGCTCGATGCCCGCTCCTGAATGACGCGAACAAATTTCATGCGATCGTCGAGGCTTAAATAACGATCGAATTTTTTCCGCTGAAGAGCTTCCCGCAATTCTCCGATCGTCTCCGCGCTGGCGCATAGCTCCCACGATCCGAGTACAATCTGCAATGCCTGGTATGGAACCGAGCCGGAGCGAATCGTCGCGCCAACCAGACTGCTGGTATCAAAGACCACGCGCAATTTCATCGCGTGCCTCGTGCACCATTCTCACAACATCTTCATCCGTGAGCGCAGCCGCAGCCGCAGCCTGCTCCGGAGTCCTGCTCTTGCGCACCTGTTCCCGCCATGCCTCCAGATCGGCAACGGCCTGTCTGCGCCGCTCCCGCGCCGCTTCAACGTCATCCATCTCGCGCTGCGAAATCATATACGCCGCTGTCCGCCCATGCCGCGTAATCGCCACCGGCTCCCGCTGCGCCGTATCAAGCAGCTTTCCAAAATTGTTCTGTGCTTCCGCCGAAGTAAGCGTAATCATGCCGCACCTCCTAATATAGCTATTTTATCCAAGTTAGCTAATTTAGCCAAATCTCTAACGCTGAAAACGCCACGAGCCACCCATAAACCAGGGTGGCCCGTCAAAATCCCCTGCCAATTTCGACGAATCATCGGCAGCTACCCCGCGTTCTTCACCCGCACCACCGTGATCTTCGCAAAACCCTCCTCGAAGACCGGCGGCTTGAGCTTCTCCGCCATCCTGCGCATCACGTCTTCGCTCACCGAGCGGTCGCGCTGGCGGTTGCGCTCCAGGCAGACTTCCAGCGGCACGTCGAAAAAGACTGCCTGAACCTCATAGCCGAAGCTCTTGGCCATCTTGATCCACTGCCTGCGCTCGTGCGTGGAGAGATTCGTCGCGTCCACATAGTTCCACGGCATCTTGGCGATGAGCCGTGCGCGCAGCATCGACCGCAGCGTGGAGAAAACCAGGCCCTGGTAGCGCTGCTCCTCCACGTCGTCAAAAAGGATGTTACGCAGCAGGTCGCTCGAAAGCGGCGTAACGCCGCGGCGGTTGAACCATGTGGTCTTGCCGGAGCCGGGCAGGCCGATGGCAAGCACGACGTAACCCTTCGGAGCCTGCGCGGATTTGTCCGAAGCCGGCGGCTCGGGTTGCGCCATGGGCGTAATCTCGGGCTGCGTTTCCACTTCCAGCCGGCCGGGCGCGGGTGTGCCCCAATCCTGTTTGCGCGGCGGCTTCTGCGCCGGAGCCGGCGTACGCGGCGAAAACGCGGTGTCATCCGCATAGCTGGGAACGAGCGGCGCGGGCTGGTTCGAAGGAATTTCCTGGCCGATCTTGCCTGTGGACTCGGAGAGGTTCGGTGCGCGTCTGGAGCGTCTTCTCATGCCGGTTTCGATCCCTTTTTGTGAATACCTTGGGGATACCACACCGCACGCGGCGGCTGCAACAAATGGTGTGCACGCCGTCACAGCCTGCGCGCGCCGTTCCGGAACAAAATATGGCAGGAAATGAGGCAGGAATGGTTCTAAATCGTTTTAGCCGGACACGCATTTGGGCCATCGCAACCCAGGATGGTACGATCAAGAGTTTGGTGGAAGAGCCTGCTGAGGTTTATGCAGCCTGCAAAATGCCTCCGAACGCTAAGGCATTTTTCGGAATTACTGTGAATCTCCGGAGAGAATGAAAGTGGATTTTCTTCAGGAAAACCCACTCGGCTGTTGCGGCTTCGGCTTCCATCGATCCGGAAAATGCTAGAACCGTTTCCCCCATTCCGTTTTCTAACGCGCACCCATAGGAGATATTGCACATGGCAGTAAAGGTTGGCATCAACGGCTTTGGCCGAATTGGCCGCAACGTTCTGCGCGCCGCGCTTGGGAACCCCGAAATCGACTTCGTCGCCGTCAACGACCTGACCAGCCCGGCGACGCTGGCTCACCTGCTCAAGTACGACTCGATCCTGGGCAACCTGTCCAATGGAATCACCGCCGGCGAGGACTTTATCACCGTCGATGGCAAGAAGATCAAGGTCTACGCGGAAAAAGACCCTGCCAAGCTGCCCTGGGCCGATGTAGGCGCGCAGATTGTGGTCGAGTCCACGGGCCGCTTTACCGACGCCACCGTGGCCAAGGCGCACCTCGGCTCGACGGTCAAGAAAGTCATCATCTCCGCACCGGCCACCAACGAAGACGTCACCCTCGTTCTTGGCGTCAATGAGGACAAGTACGACCCGGCGAAACACAACGTGATCTCGAACGCGAGCTGTACCACCAACTGCCTCGCGCCCGTCGTCAAGGTGCTCCTCAAGGAATTCGGCATCGTCAGCGGCATCATGACCACCATCCACAGCTACACCAACGACCAGGTCATTCTCGACTTTCCGCACAAGGACATTCGCCGCGCACGCGCCGCGGCCATCAACCTGATTCCCGCCTCCACCGGCGCCGCGAAGGCTCTCAAACTGGTCATTCCCGAAGTTGCCGGCAAGCTGGACGGCTTCGCCATCCGCGTCCCAACGCCGAACGTTTCCATCGTGGACCTGACCTTCATCAGCGAGAAGGCCACCGACGCCAAAGCCGTGAACGCCGCGCTGAAGGACGCCAGCCAGGGCGCGCTGAAAGGCATCCTCGGCTACGAAGAGCACGAACTCGTCAGTTCGGACTTCAAGGGCGACAAGCGCAGCTCAATCGTGGACGCGCCGCTCACCAAGGTCGTGGGCAACAGCGTGAAGGTGCTGAGCTGGTACGACAACGAGTGGGGCTACTCGAACCGCGTCGTTGACCTGGTCGGCTTCCTTGCTTCCAAGGGACTGTAAAAAGCAGGGTACGGGGTACAGGGAACAGGGTACGAATACGGCATTGTGCAGCACGCTTCTGTCCGTACCCTGCACCCTGCACCCTGTACCCTTTCACCGCACTCGATCCCTCCGAAAAGGTTCCCGCCATGTCCAAGCTCTCCATCCGCGATCTCGATCTTGCCAATAAGCGCGTCTTCATCCGCGTGGACTTCAATGTGCCGCTCACCGAAGACGGCCAGTCCATCACGGACGACACGCGCATCGTTGCCACGCTGCCCACTATTTGTTACGCCCTGCGCCACCATGCCAAGGTGATTCTCGCCTCGCACCTCGGCCGTCCCAAGGGAAAGCCCAATCCGAAGTATTCGCTGCGCCCGGTTGTGGACCGGCTCCGCGAACTGCTCGACAAAGAGCTTGGCGGAAGCGTGAACGTCGCCTTCGCGCCGGATTGCGTCGGCCCGCTTGCCGAAGAGCTGGCGCACAAGCTGGAATCCGGCCAGGTGCTGCTGCTTGAAAACCTGCGCTTCCACGCTGAAGAAGAAGCCAACGATCCTGAGTTCTCGAAGCAGCTTGCCTCACTCGCTGAGGTTTACGTCAACGATGCCTTCGGCTCAGCGCATCGCGCTCATGCTTCCACGGAAGGCATCACGCACTTCCTCAAACCCGCGGCAGCCGGCCTGCTGATGGAAAAGGAAATCACCTACCTCGGCAAAGCGCTCGAATCGCCGGAGAAGCCGTTTGTGGCCATCATCGGCGGCTCGAAGATCTCCGGCAAGATCGACGTCATCAACAACCTGCTCGACAAGGTGGACACGCTGGTGATCGTAGGCGGCATGGCTTACACCTTCCAGCGCGCGCTCGGCGTCACCACCGGGAAATCGCTTGTGGAGGAAGACAAGATCGACGTGGCGAAGGAAGCGCTCGCCAAGGCGAAGACCAAAGGTGTGAAGCTGCTTCTGCCAGTGGACAACATTCTGGCCGACAGCTTCTCCGCCGATGCCAAGACGCAGGAGTGGGATACGTCGAAGAACTTCCCCGCCGACTGGCAAGGGCTCGATATCGGCCCCCAGTCCATCGCGGCGATTGAGAACGTCGTCGATACGGCCAAAACCATTGTCTGGAATGGCCCGGCGGGCGTTTTTGAGTTTCCGCGCTTCGCCGTCGGCACCAACGCGATTGCCTGCGCAGTGGCCGCGAACAAGGATGCAACCTCGATCATCGGCGGCGGCGACTCGGTGAGCGCCATCAACCAGGCCGGCGTGGCGGACAGAATCACGCACATCTCCACCGGCGGCGGCGCTTCACTCGAATTTCTTGAAGGCAAGAAGCTGCCGGGCGTGGAAGCGCTGACAGATAAGTAAATCTTCGCCTCAATGCAAAAGCCTCAGCCGGTCTTTGCGCCGGATGCGGCTTTATTGCATTGCATCTATCGTCCGAAAATGCCCTTGCGCAGCCATCTCTAACAAAGTCCGGTCGGCTGCAAGTAGCGCTGCAACCGGATGGGAAATGGCAGCTATCCATGATCTTTAGTTTGCAGGATTCTGTCGCTCAGGAGTGACGGCCGGCGCCTGGTTCTCCTGCATTGCTTCTAATTTTTCTGCCGCTGAAAGTATCCATGCAGAGCTTATCGGGATTGACGTGTGCGCTGTCAGTCCGACAGAAAAAAGTCAGGAAGATGTCAGAATCCTGTCAGGGTTTTGCGTGCTTGAATAACCTCATCGATCGAAGGAAGCAGAGGATTTTGGTGGAGACCAGCGATATCCGTGGAGCGCGCCAATAGTGTCCAACGAAGGCGATGTCGTCGGTTATAGCAGGCGTGACGGCGTGTACGCCCATCTCATCGCCAACGGTCCGTGCGATGCGAGCTCTGTTGAGGTCTCCGTCGGGATTTACTCCGCTTCTGCCTGCGGGTTGTACGGATTTGCCCGCGTCTCGCTAAGAGGTGCGGGAGTGTTAGATAGGCCGAGCCTTCCCACGCCGGCAGCAGGAGCCGTGCTGAGCTTGTCTGACGCTGAGGCTCGAGCGCTTCAGCATCAGCCTGAGCTGATAGCGCAACAACTCCGGCAGCAGGCGGCAGGCAGAGTCGAGGCTCAGGCTCGCTCCAATTACTTCCCGCAGATGTATGGCAACCTGACCGGAGTAGAGGCCAATGAAGATTCCGCTGTTGCCGCGGGAGCGGTCACTACCTCCAGCGTATCTAACTATGCCGCACAGTACCTGTTTGATAGCGGCATCAGGCTGCGATCAGGCCGTCAACACACCAATGCGCGCGACGGACGAGATAGCGAAAACCGATAGCAGCCTGAAGCCGGATTGCACAAGCCATGTGGAATGGCAGGCCATAGAAGAGCTGGTTCCGCAACGATACCGGACCGCCGCTGGTCATAATAACGTCATTGTTCCCTGCTCGATTCCCGCCGGCCGAATGCACAGGAATCGCTGGCAATAAGGCTGCTTTGAACAGTGCTTTCTCTATGGCGCACTCATGCGATTATTGCTGCGGTTGTCATCCGGAAGAACGTGGTCCGGATCGACAACGACTGTAGCGATTGGCGTATTCGTCTCGGCAGTCCACACGTATGTGCCTTTCGTCAGCCACGTCTCCACCGGCAGCACGAAGCGTGTTTTTGTTCCGTCCCTGAAAGTTATCTCTACCGGCGTTGGCAGCACCAGTTGGCCGAGGTTGCTCAGCGTCACCGAGGAACCGTCGATCTTATCAACAGACACGTCGTACTTCCAGTTATTGAAGTACCAGCCACGCCAGAACCAGCTCAGGTCTTCGCCGCCTTCGCTCTGCATTTCGCGGAAAAAATCGGAAGGCGACGGGTGCTTATACGCCCAGTCGCGGATATATTTGCGGAATGCCCAGTCGAAGCGTTCGGGCCCGAGGATCTGTTCGCGCAGCAGCACCATCCCGTAAGCGCCTTTGAAGTAGCTCACCGGATGGCCCAGCGACCAGGGGTACGCATCCGCCGGCATCATCAGTGTTGGCGCGTCCGGATTATCGAGCACCTTCAGGATCGTGTCCGCAGGCTCGCCGCCCGCAGAGTATTCGGAATCGCGCTTGGGTCCGAATTTGCCGCCGTCGAAATCAGCCGACTCCTCGATATCGATGAAGGTGTTGAAGCCCTCATCCATGAACGCATGTCGCCGCTCATTCGAGCCCACAATCATCGGGAACCAACTGTGCCCGATCTCGTGCGCGGTCACCCAGAAGAGGAACTTCCCTTTGTCCGTAACGCCGTCGAAGACAATCCCCGGATACTCCATTCCGGTTGAGAATCCTGCCACATTGATCGCATTCGGCCACGGATACGGATACCAGTGGCGCGAGAACCGCTCCACGGTGTCCTTTACATACTGCGTGGATTGGTCCCACGCATCCGGCCCCACACTCTCCGGCGGATACACGCTCATGGCCAGCGCCGTTTTGCCTTCGGGCAGGTTGATGCGTGCCGCATCCCACACAAACACCGGAGAAGCGCTCCAAACTACATCGCGCGTGTGGTCCATGTGGAAGTGCCACGTCAGAGTGCCGCCCTGCTTCGGACGGCTTGCGGGGTCGCTGACTTCAGACGGCTTTCGTATATAGACCGTCTTATCGCTGCGCCGCGCCTGTTCCAACCGCGCGATCTCTGTTTTCGTCAGCACTTCGGCAGGATTCACCAACTCGCCGGAGCCAGCGACAATCATCTCCGACGGAACAGTCAACCAATAATCGAAATTGCCGTATTCCAGGTAGAACTCACTGCCAATGTAGGGCAATGTGTCCCAGCCGCGCAGATCGTCATACACGGCCATGCGCGGATACCACTGCGCGATGTCGTAGATATCGCCTTCCTGCGATTTGCCCCACGACGTTCGCCCGCCCCATACGCCGGGAATCTGATAGTGATACGCGATGTGAATCCGCAGACGCCCGCCGTGCCCGTGCAGCGGCTGCGGCAAGCGGATCTGCATACGCGTGTCGCTAATCAGGTAATCGGCTTTCACCACCTGCTTGCCTGACTCGATCCCGACCGAATCGAAGACAAAGCCGTCGGTCCAGGTTTTCTCGGGCGCTTCCTGGGCTCCCGCCCGCGGCCGCCGGCGCATCATTCCGCCCAGAATCACATGCGCCCGCGAATCCTTTCGATAGGTGTTCTGCTCAAGACGCAGCCACACGCTGGGCAGCGTGTCGGGGCTATTGTTCGTGTAGGTGATGACTTCTGTTGCTCGCAGCTCCTTTGCTGCCGTGTCCAGGGTAGCGTGGAGCTCATAATCCGCTTCGTTCTGCCAGTAATCCGGCCCTGGCGCGCCATTGCTCGACCGATACACATTCACCGGATCGGGCAGCGTGAGCGGAGCAAACGTCACGCGCGGATCAAAAGCCGAGCTATTTCCGGCCGTCGCCTGAGCCTGAAGAACAGGCAGGACAAGAAAAACGAGCGCTGCCGGCAGCGGCGCGCACAGCATGAAGCGAAGCAAAGAACGAGCAGTTTTCACGGGAGCCTCTCGTCAGGTGCAGGATGTCAGAGATCAGAACCAGATTATCCCAGCGCTGGTATGCCGCGATATGGCGCTTTCAGGATCGATTTTTCGTGGCGCACGGCGCAGGTGCGCCACAGGTAGTTCGATCACGGCACTTCAATGCGAAGATTCTCACTCCGAAGCCGGGACTACCGGCAACGAGATATAGGTTGCGTTGTCCGGTTCATGCCAGATGCGCTGCGTTGCCTTGATGAAATCCGCGGGCTTCGCGTCGAAGATGTTGGGCACGAAGGTCTGCGGGTTGCGGTCGTAGAGAGGAAACAGCGTGGACTGCACCTGAACCATGATCCGATGTCCGGGCTGGAAGGTGTGGTCCACATTCGGCAGCGCGAATTTGTATTCGAGCGGCTTGTTGGGAACAATCGCCTCGGGGTGCGAAAAGCTGGTGCGGTAGCGGCCACGGAAAATGTCAATGCCCAGCGGCAGCTCATAGCCGCTCATATCCGGCTGCACGCCCAGCGTGCCGGGGAAGGCGCCTTCGCCGTCGAGCGGTGCTGACTGGCCGTTCGGATAGACATCGATCAGCTTCACAACCCAGTCGGAATCCGTGCCGCTGGTGGAGGCGACGAGGTGCACGATGGGCTCGCCGGCGAGCTTTATCGGCGCGGTCAGCGGAGCGGTTTCGTAGGTCAGCACGTCGGGGCGGCCATCCACAAAGCGCTGGTCGGTGACCAGCCAGGTGCGCCAGCCGGTTCCCTCGCCGACCACCGGCCGCGGACGGTAAGGCACGGGCTTGGCGGGGTCGGAGACGTACTCGTCATACTGCGCCGCGCCGGCAGCAGGAGCATCGAAAGACAGCTTGCCATCCGCCTCCAGATAGAGCGGCTTCGATGTGTCGGTGCAGCCCTCCTCGCAGCTCAACGGCCACTTCTGCAGCGCGTCCCAGTGGTCGGCTCCGGTGTCATAGATCCACACCGGCGGCGTATTGGCCTTGGGCGAACCGGGCTTCAGGTACTGGTTGAAGAACGGCAGCAGCACATCGCGGCGCCACTGCTCGGCGGTATCGGTTGCCCATACGAACGGACCGATCGCGCGGCCCTGGCGGTTGATCTGCGAGTGAAACCACGGGCCGATGACGAGGTAGTTCATGGTGTTGGTGGTGTCCTGCGGCTCCCAGGCGCGGTAGCTGTGGTTCGCGCCGTACATGTCCTCCTGGTCCCACTCGCCCTGCTCCCACATGGTGGGCACCGTCAGCTTGGTCTTCCCGATCAGCTTGTCCAGCGCCTGCGCCTGCCAGAAGCCGTCGTAGCTGGGGTTGCTCTCGATGTCCTTCCAGAAGGGAAGCTGGTCCATGCCGCGTGCGCGCGCAAAGTTGCCTGCTGTGCCTGCTTCGAGGAAGTTGGTGTAATCATCGCCCGGATGCGGAACCATTACACCGTTACCTCGGCGGCTGGTCTGCTCCAGGATGTAGTCGAGGTTGGGCTCGCGAAAGGCTCCATAGTGGAACCAGTCGTCGCCCATCCAGCCATCGCCCATCGGGCTCTCCGGCGCGGCGACCTTCAGCGCGGGATGGGGATGCAGCAAAGCCATCACCACCGTGAAGCCCTCATACGAGCTTCCAATCATGCCGACGCGGCCATTGGATTCGGGCACGTTTTTCACCAGCCAGTCGATAGTGTCCCACGCATCCGTAGTGTCGTCTGCGCCGGTATTGTTGTAGCCCGAACCCAGTGGCGGCGGGGTCATCAGGTAAGCGCCCTCGGAGCCGTACTTGCCGCGCACGTCCTGGTAAACGCAAATGTAGCCCGCCCGCACAAAGTCCTGATCGGAGAGCGGCAGAGCATCGATCAGGTGCGCTGCGTCCGGCGTGCCGGTGCGGTGCGCCGCATCGTAGGGCGTGCGCGTCAGCACGATGGGCGCATCGTGCGCGCCTTTGGGAATCCAGATCACGGTAAACAGCTTTACGCCGTCGCGCATGGGAACCATTACTTCGCGCTTGATGTAATCACGATCGGCAGCCGGGGCCTTATAGTTCTCGTTCAGATCGTTGGTGTAAGGCTTCTGCTGTGCGGATGCGGAAGCAGCCATGGCGGCAGCCGCGGCAAGACTGAGAGCAAATGCGGTCTTCGCAAACTTCATGGGATCTCCATCCAGAGCCGATTCAGGACAAGGGGGCTTGTTGGATGCAACCAGTATGCAGGAACAGGCCCATTTCCAGCCACAGCCAACTCCGACATGCAAGCCGCACCCTTCAGGACGCTGAAGGCCCAGCCGCCTACAACACATGTGGTGCAAGCTGCACACCCCCTGCATCATCGAATGCTGTTTCGTCGAAGTCTGACGCCGAACTGGCATTTAGTCCGTGGACTGGATCACCTGCTCCATCTTCCGGAGATTCAGCCTGGAATGAAAATCCCCGCACTTTTCGCGGATTTACATAAAATTTGACATTACAGATTTCACCGCTTTTGCATTGACTTTGGATTGCGGTTTGTGAGAAAGTTCGTGACGGATTTCCGGTTCCCCACGCTCAGAATCGCAATTTCAAAGAAGGTCGATTGCAATGAGTTCTCGCGGTCCTGCGCGAGACTGGATATACGGGGTTGTGCATAACGGCGGATTGCAGGTTTTGCCTCTCTAATTCCGGCAGAAACCTATCAGTCTGGGGCCGGCATCTTTCAGGTTCCCGGCTCCTATCATTCGGGTCTCATGGAAGCGGTTGCATACGGCGAGGGCTCGGTCGGCACGCAGACTTATAACTCCCTGCAGGCGCTCTATGAGCATCGCTTTGATAGAAATCTCGAAGCTCAGCTTGCCTATACGCTTTCCAAGTGTATGACCAACAATATCGGCTTTTACGGCAATGCGGAGGGACAATCGCAGCCACAAGGCTATTACTGGCAGGACATATATAATCCGCAGGCTGAGTGGGGGCCATGCTACTACAACACCCCGCAGATCTTCACGGGGTATGCAGTCTACAGTCTCCCTGTCGGACATGGGCAGGCATTCGGGAGTCGTTTGAATAAGGTAGCAAATGCGGCCTTTGGCAACTGGCAGTATAGCATTATGACTATCGACCACAAAGGCTACTCGCTCACTGCGATCGACTGGAGAAACTGGTTTGACGCGTGGGGCAATTTTGTTGATGTGACTCCGCGCGCCAGTTGCGACGGACCGGTTCAGTACGTGCGCCAATTCAACTCGAGAGTAGGCGGCGAAAGGTTCTGGAGCAGCAGCGATTTCACAACCACGCCGCACGGTGCTCTCGGAAATTGCAGCAACGGGACCATCCGGGGCCCAGGCGAGATGGACTTCGACATGAGCCTCCAGAAAACTTTCGCCCTCATGAGGCATACGAACATGCAATTCCGCGCCGAAGCTGTGAATGCCTTCAATCACCCGCTGTTCCAGATGCCCGACGTTGCTTTAAGTGATGGCAACGAATTTGGCGTGGCCGCTGGAGCTACCGCTGCGGAGAACGAGCGGCAAGTGCAATTCGGCCTCAAGTTGCTTTTTTGATCTGTGGGAAGACTGTAATGGGTAGTAACGACATGCGGACATGTGCTATTCCAGGCGGGGATATGAATATCGGTTGCTTTAGGGTAGATCGGCTACTCATTGAAGTGCATCCTGATAAGCAAGCTGCCGGGCGAGCAGCAGCGCAGGCAGCGGCGCAGGCAATGCGCGACCTAGCTGCGAATCGGGAGAGCGTGGGAGTTATCTTCGCTACAGGAGTCTCGCAGTTGGACACGTTGCGCACCCTCGCGACAGATCGGGATATCCCCTGGAATCAAGTCAGCGGATTCCATCTGGACGAATACATAGGACTGAAGGCGGGCCATCCGGCTTCATTTCGGCTGTATCTCCGCGAAAACCTGGTTGCACGCACGCAGATGCGGAGCTTCCGGGAAATCGAGGGCGAAGCCGACGATCCGGAAGCGGTGTGCCGGCTCTACGCGCAAGCGGTGCGCGAGGCGGATCCGCAGCTATGTTTGCTGGGAATCGGAGAAAATGGACACCTCGCCTTCAATGATCCAGGCGCGGCCGATTTCCAGGACCCGGAAGCAGTGAAGGTGGTTGAGCTCGACGATGCTTGCCGGCATCAGCAGGTGGCGGAGGGCTGGTTCGCGAGGCTGGAGGATGTCCCAGGCAAGGCCATCACTCTTACGATTCCGGCGATTGTTCGCGTGCCGAGACTGATCGTTTCAGTAACGGGGGTGCGAAAGGCGCAGATCATCCGTCGAACACTGCATGAGGCCGTCTCCCCCAGTTGTCCCGCAACGATTCTGCGCACCCATCCCAACGCCATGCTTTATCTCGATCGTGAGTCCGCATCGGAGCTGAATCTGACGGCTGGAGTTCAGGCAGGAGAATGATCGCGTTCAGCAGACACCGAGGACGATCGTCTCAGCACCTCGATTGGTAACACGGGTGGGATGCGGGGCGGCATTCGGAATTCTCCTGCCTAGGAAATCCACGTCGCCGCTGTCGACAAGCATGACGCGGGGTTGTCTATTCAGCAATTGCAATAGGAGTAAGCTGTTGTCCAACCGTCACCGAATCAGGCAGTCTCCGTTCCGTGCAGTTCCGGCTCCAGCATGGCTGCTCATGCTCGCACTGGGCGCTGTAACTCTTCACGCACAATCGGCTGTGCCGGTGATCCCCGTTCCGTTTTCTGTTACGCAGGAGTCCGGGGCGCTGCGCGTGGCGAACGGTGCCGTTATCTCATATCCCACCGGAGACGGCTTCGCGAAATTCGACGCCCTGCATCTGGCCGCCCTGCTGCAGAAAACACGGGGCCTGCAGCTTGTTCCCGAGTCCTCTCACGACGCCCACTCGACTGCCCTTATCGTTCTTACGCGCGTTACCACGCATCCGCGAAGCTCCAATCCCGACGAAAGTTATTTCCTCGAAGTCACCCCCCGGCGGATCACCATCTCCGCCGCCGGCAATGCCGGCCTCTACTACGGCACAGTTACACTCTGGCAAATGCTTACTACAGGACCGCGGACCGGCCCAGTATCGCTGCACTGCGTACGCATTGAAGATGCTCCGCAGTTTCGCTGGCGCGGACTCATGCTGGACTCCGCGCGCCACATGCAATCCATTGCCTATATACGCCAACTGATCGATCGCATGTCGCTCGAAAAGCTGAATGTGCTGCACTGGCATCTCACCGACGATCAGGGCTGGCGTTTGGAAATCAAGCGTTATCCCAGGCTGACGCAGGTAGGCGCATGGCGCGAGCTGCGCACGCCCGATCTGACGATGACGGCCGCCGAGAAACGCTCGCATCGCTATGGAGGCTACTACACACAGGCTGAGGTGCGTGCTCTGGTAGGCTATGCGGCGCAACGCAACGTCATGATCGTTCCGGAAATCGAAATGCCTGGGCACGCTTCGGCTGCGCTTGCTACCTATCCGCAGTTCGGCTCCTCGCCGAATCCCCTCAGTACTCCGGCAAACGAGTATGGCATCTTTCCCAATCTCTATAACCTCAACGACGCCACCTTCAGCTTCCTGGAAAACGTCCTCACTGAAGTGATGCAGCTCTTCCCCAGCCCTTACATTCACATCGGCGGAGATGAAGCTATCAAAAACCAGTGGCAGGCATCGCCAGCCATTCAGGCGAAAATGAAACAGCTCGGGCTGCCCAACGAAGATGCGTTGCAGAGCTATTTCGTCAAGCGTATCGATACTTTTTTGAGGGCGCACGGTCGCCGCACGGTGGGCTGGGATGAAATCCTGCAAGGAGGCCTCGCGCCCGATGCAGTAGTGATGTCCTGGCACGGAGCTCAGGGAGGCATCGATGCTGCCAGGCTCGGTCACGACGCCGTGCTCACCCCGGTGCGTCCGCTGTACTTCAACTATCGCCAGAGCACGGCTGCCGACGAAGCGCCTGGACGTTTCGCCCTGAACACGCTCAAAAATGTCTACGACTTCAACCCCGAACCGGCCTCGCTTACGCCCGAACAGTGCCGGCATATCCTTGGTGTACAGGCGAACCTCTGGACTGAGTACGTCATCACCGATGACCGAGTCGACTGGATGCTCTATCCGCGCATGGCTGCCCTGGCGGAAATCGCGTGGAGCGCCCCGGCCAACCGCGACTGGAACAGCTTTCTTGCGCGTCTGGTCGATGAAATGCGACGCTACCAGGCCCTTGGCATCCACTTCGATCCGGCGGCCTTCCGTGTCCGCATCGACGAAGTACTCACGCCTGACCAGAGGCATGTCACAGTAAGCCTCGGCAACCAGGCCGGCTTCGGCGTGGTGCGCTATACCACAGACAACTCGGCTGTAACGTCTTCCTCACCCGTTTACGAAAAGCCTCTTACTCTTGCCTTGCCCACGCGTCTCCGCGCCGCCGCGTTCAACGGCGCCGAAATCCCAGGGAGCAGCGTAGACCGCGATCTCAACGAACTTTCCGTGCGCAGGCGTTACAGCCAGCAGATGAAGCTCTGCTCCGACGATCCGGCTATCGCTATGGAGCCGGACCCGCCGCAACGGAACAGACCCGTCGTGCTGGCCAACTACTTCAAGCCCTGCTGGATCTATCGCGATGCTGAACTGACCGGCATCGGCAAAATTGCAGCCGGCGTCCTGCCGCTGCCGTATGTCTTCCGCGACAGGAATACCAACCTTCCGCCGCTCGGTGATCCGCGCACGCCGAACGGGGAGCTCAACATCCATCTGGACACCTGTTCCGGAACGGTCGTGGCCTCCTTGCCCTTTCCATCTGCACAAAGCCATCCCGGCGTGACGTCCCTCCAGACCAGCTTCCCTGCCGTACAGGGCAGACATGACCTTTGTGTTACTACCGCACGGCCGCAGCTCAATCCCCTGTGGGTCGTCGACTGGATTCAACTTGTTCCTGATGCAACCAAGGATCGTGAACCGGATGAGCATCTGCGCAGGACTGTTGGCTCTACGTAAGCGTGTGGTGTCCTTTCAATTACCCATAAGTTGAGCTCCAATCATGATCCCAAGTTCAATATCAGTCAGTCGAGACAGACCTCGCCAGATGACAGTGTTTCCGGGTGGTGGATCATGGGTGCGGGCGAGGTAGCCACCGAGGCGAGCGAGCTTGCCTATGTAACCTGCAAGCGAAGGAACATTGCCCGATCCTGCTCGAACGGGTATCA
>JASHPD010000145.1 GCA_030038315.1 Acidobacteriaceae bacterium | reverse complement strand
GAAGAGAGCGACAGGGCCGCAAAAAACGCGAGGACGGTTGTGAATCTTTTCATGCGTGACTCCGCACAATGCAGTTGGAAGATGAAGTTCTTTAGACAGGTGAGTTTAAATGGCCGTACCCGATGCGTGTAAATCGTTTCACTTCTCTTCCATATTTGTTCGTGATTTTGCCGTCGCTTGTTCCGCTAGGATGAAATCGTGCGCTCTATTTATCTTGACTGGCAATCGAAGCTCGTTCTGCTTGCGGTGGTTCCCGCGGTAGCCATTGCGGTTGTGCTTGACCTGCGCGTGTGGGCGCTGAGCGCGCCGCAGATGCTGCTGTGGACCGTGGGCTTGAGTGCGCTGCTTGGACTCCTTGCATGGGCCTCGCGCTCGGGTACGCCTGCGGCAGCCGCGGCCGGCGCGCTTATCAATGCAAGCCTGATGTTTTCGACTGCGATTTTTCCGTATCGCCCGTGGGAGACGGCGGTGGTTCCAGTGTTAGCGCTGCTGGTGCTTACTTCCCTGTCCACGCGCTTTGGCCGCGCGCGTAAGGAGCGGCTTGGGCTGGCAGAAGAAAAACGGGGACGCGATGCGGCGCAGGTTTGCGCCAATCTCGGCTTTGCCGCTCTCGCCAGTTCGCCCGAGGCGCAGTCGTGGCTGATTGCGAATCTGCCCAAGCATGTGCACATCGCCGGTACAGCGCTGCTCTTTGCGCCTGCGTTGGCTGCACTGGCCGAGGCTGCGGCGGATACGATCTCCTCCGAAATCGGGCAGGTGCTGGGCGGCGTGCCGCGGATGCTCACCACGCTGCGGCGCGTTCCGGCGGGAACGGACGGAGCGATCAGCGCGGCGGGAACGCTGGCCGGCGCGCTGGCTGCTGCGGTGATTGCGGGCGCGGGCACGCTGGCGCTGCGCGGAGACTGGCGGTTATTTGCGCTCGGTGCGGGCGGCGGAGTTTTCGGCCTGCTCTTCGATAGCCTGCTGGGCGCAACCGTGGAACGCAAAGGCTGGCTGAACAACGATGCGGTGAATTTTCTTTCGACGGCGGGCGCGGCTGTCTTTGCGCTGGTGATTATGTGCTGGTAGCTGTGAGAAGTTCTAATTCAGGTCACTGTGGTTTTGATGCGCATGGATGACGATGAGAGAAGAATGAAAAAAGACGAAGTGATCACATTGAAAGTCAGCTCATGGAGACAGATCACATTAAGCAAAACTCTCCTACGGCATCTTAGCGTTCATCCCGGTGGAACGATTGAATACATCCTCGAACCGGACGGCACTGTAACCTTCCAAGCCGCCAAGCACACAGATGAAAAAGAAGACTTGGGTCGGTCGAGCACTCGTTAGTCGGTCATTTTTCTGATTTGATCCAGAAGACGCCGCGCCGCTGGATGGTCATTATCGATGTTTGACCGTTCCAGAAACTTTCGCGCCACGTGGATCGATTTCTTCACGCCTTTTCCTTCGAGATATGGAATCGCAAGATAGAAGAATGCGTCATCCCGGTCCGACTCCGAGAGGTTCTTCCCCCTTGTTGCTTTTTGGAAGCAACGAACTGCAAAAATGTGGTCCCTACGCACTCCCATGCCCCAATAGTAGTGAACGCCAAGCTGAATGAGTGCTCCATCGTCCTCGCTCTCGACACTCTTTTTGAACCAATGGACAGCTTGGCGAAAGTGGCCATTTTCCCGGTACGTTATCGCAATATTCGGGGCAGCACAACCGCTTCCCTGACGAAACGCTTTCTTAAGCCAGATGAGAGCTTCTTTCGGATCTCTCTCAACGCCTTTGCCATTACCCAAGAGCACCCCGAGATTGTTCTCAGCCGACGCATCGCCGTGCTCTGCGGATCGCCTATACCATTCGACAGCTTTGCGGGCCGACCGCCTTACAAGAATCCTGCCTGACGGATCCTTACACCCGTCATCGTAGTTACTGGCAATTTCAAACTCAGCCTCGGCATTGCCTTGCGCTCCGCGCACAAGCAATGCTTTCCATTCATCCGCAGTCTTTGTGTATGGGTATTTCCAAAATTCATCCTTCAGCCTAGGCAGCTTCCATGGGTGCTCTGTATCGACCACAGTTCGCACTGCATCCAGGCTTCGTTTTGAATTTGCGATTTCAGCAGTGCGGTCTCTCATTTTGTTAATCCAGATGCAGACGCCAGAGGGTGTAGGCGATGATTTCGTGCGCCACGCGGTCGAACTCGCGCGGGCGGCCTGCGACGGGCACGCGCGGGCGCGGCGACGTGAAGACGTTGAGGCCGTCGGCGGCACAGATGGCGTGGATGCGGAAGAGATGCGTGCCGTCGCTGACGATGACGAGGCGGCGCAGGTCGTTGGCGCGGGCGATGACGGCTACGCGATGCGCAGATTCGGAGGTGTTGCGGCTCTCCGTTTCGGCGATGATGTCCGGCTCCGGCACGCCGTTGGCCATGAGATAGTTGCGGCCTACGCCGCCTTCGCTGTACTGGTCGCCGCCATCGCCGCCGAGGGTGATGACGAGCGGCGCGATGCCGTGCTGGTAGAGCGTAAGCGCATGATTGAGCCGCGCGCGAAAGACGGGTGAAGGCTTGCCGTCCCATTCCGCAGCGCCGAAGACGACAATCGCGTCGGCGGAACGGGCCTGATCCATGTTTTCAAAGTAGACGATCTGCGAGTAGACCCACCAGGTCCATCCGGCCGCTGCGAGCACGAAGGCAACAAGCGCAACAATACAGAAGCGCAGCGCGTTGTGGCTGCGCTTTGGCGCATCGGATGCGATCTGGGGTGTGCTCATGCGCGTCTCCCCCGTCAACGCTGCAGGACCATGGCGATCTCGTATGTGGGAATGGCGCCTTCGCGCAAAATCATCCAGCGGCCGGGGCCAAGACTAAGATCGACGATGGTGGTCGGTTGCGAGCGGCCGGTTGGTCCGCCGTCGATGATGAGCGGAATGCGGTCGCCGATCTGGTCGCGGACGCAGGCAGCGTGCGTGCACTCGGACGCGCCTTGCAGGTTGGCGGATGTAGCCGTGACGGGCAGGCCCAATTTTTCAACGACGGCGCGCGGAATTGCGGCATCCGGCACGCGCAGCGCTACGTTGCCGGTGTTGGCCGTGGAGCGCAGCGGCAGCTTGGTTCCGGCGCGCACGATGATGGTGAGCGGGCCGGGCCAGAACTTGTCGGCGAGGCGGTCGAGCACGGGGTCGTTCTCGCGCGCCAGCTCATAAGCCTGCGCAAGACCCGAGATCAAGAGCGAGAGCGGCTTGTGTTTCTGCCGGGTCTTGATCTGGTAAATCTGCTCGACGGCATGGAGATTCACGGGATCGACGGCGAGGCCGTAAAAAGTATCCGTGGGCAAGGCGACCACACTGCCCTGGCGCAGGCAGGAAACGATGTAATCGATCCGGTCTGGTTGAGGCTCGTCGGGATGAACGCGCAAAATCTCGGCGGACAAGAAACTCTACCTCGGTGACTGCTTTTCGATAGGCTACAAATTCGGAAACTATCACAGCACCAACCGCGGTGCAACCCGCGCCCCGAGCCGTATCCGGACGAGTCGCGCCGCAAAGCGACGGCGCACAGCCTGAACGACTAGAATCGGCACAAGAGAGACCCCCGCCGATGCCTGTTCGCCCAATGCCTGTTCGCATTGTACAGAGTAAGCAGAATGCGCGCCTGAAGGAGTTGCGGCGCGCGCTGGCGAAACCTCCGCGCGAGGCTGGAGATTTGGCCGGCATCGAGGGGCCGAATCTGGTTGCGGAGGCATTGCGTACGGGCTTGCGTCTTCAGTGCATATTTGTCGCGGAAGAGAAACGCTCGCTGCTCGATGAATTTTCTTTCGCGCCGGAGACGGAGATTCTGCTTGTGCCGCGCGCGCTGCTTGATTCCGTGCTGGAGACGGAAATGCCGCAGCCGGTGGCAGCGCTGGTTGAGGCACCCGCATGGAATTGGAATGCGGTCTTGCCGCACAAAAATGGAGCGGCGCCGCTGGTGATTGTGCTTGCGGGATTGCAGGACCCGGGCAATCTGGGAACCATTCTGCGCTCGGCTGAGGCCTTTGGCGCAAGCGGTGCGGTAAGTTTGCCGGGAACAGTGAGCGAGTGGAATGCCAAGGCTGTGCGCGCTTCGGCGGGAAGCGTTTTTCGCGTGCCGCTGGTTTCTGCGACAGCCGAAGAGTGCATCGCACGCCTGCGGGAAAGCGGCGTGCGGCTGTGGACGACCGCAGTGCATGGCGCGAAGGCTATTGCACGTGTCGATCTTGCAGCGCCTGTTGCGCTGATAATCGGCAACGAAGGCAACGGCGTTCCCGCTGAGTTAGCCGCGAGGACCGGCGGAGCGTTGACGATTCCCTGTCCCGGCCAGATTGAGAGTTTGAATGCCGCAGTAGCTGCGAGTGTGCTGCTGTATGAAGCGGCACGGCAGCGTGCCGGCAACGAAAGAGGCTGGCGATGAGCCTCTTCGACGGAGAGATGGGAGGCTTGCTGCACCCGGCGGCTGCGCAGCACAAGACCGCGGGCATTCCTCTTGCGGAGCGAATGCGTCCCCGGACACTGGACGATTACGTCGGACAGGAACATCTGCTCGGACCAGGCAAGCCGTTGCGCGTGCAGATTGAGCGGGAAGGCCAGGGCACGGGCGAGCTTGGGGCCGGACTCAGTTCCATGATCTTCTGGGGTCCGCCTGGCGTGGGCAAAACGACGCTGGCGAAGATCATTGCGGAGACGACGCGGTCGAATTTCGTCGAGTTTTCCGCGGTGCTGAGCGGAATGAAAGAGATCAAGCAGGTGATGGCCGACGCCGCGCGGGCCGCGGAGATGAATGCGCGCACAATTCTCTTTGTGGATGAAATTCACCGCTTCAACAAGGCGCAGCAGGATGCGTTTCTGCCGCATGTGGAGCGGGGATCGATCCGGCTGATTGGCGCGACGACAGAAAATCCTTCGTTCGAGATTATCTCGGCGCTGCTTTCGCGGTGCCGCGTCTATGTGCTGCAGGCGTTGAGCGAGGATCGCATTGCACAACTGCTGCGGAAGGCGCTCGAAGATAAAGAGCGCGGGCTTGGGAAGATGAATCTCACTGCCGATGACGAAGCGCTGCGGCTGGTTGCGAGCTATTCGAGCGGCGACTGCCGCGCGGCGTACAACACGCTGGAGGTTGCCACGCAGTTGGCGGCCGAAGGCGCAAAACATATCAATAAGGCGCTTGCGACGGAGGCCGTGCAGCAGCGCGTTTTGATTTACGACAAGAGCGGCGAGGAGCACTACAACCTGATCTCGGCGCTGCACAAGAGCGTGCGCAACTCCGATCCTGACGCTGCGCTCTACTGGCTGGCACGAATGTTTGCGGCTGGCGAAGACCCGCTCTACCTGGCGCGGCGCGTGGTGCGGATGGCTGTGGAAGACATTGGCCTGGCCGCACCGGAGGCTTTGAATTTGTGCCTCTCAGCAAAAGAGACGATTGATTTTCTTGGCTCGCCCGAAGGCGATCTGGCGCTGGCTGAGGCTGTGGTCTATCTTTGCCTCGCGCCGAAATCGAATTCGGTTTACACCGCTTACGGAGCGGTGCAGGCGGAGATTGAGCAGACCCGGCAGGAGCCGGTGCCGCTCCATCTTCGGAATGCGCCGACGCGGCTGATGAAGGATCTCGGCTATGCGAAGGGTTACCGCTATGCGCACGATGAAGAAGACAAAATTGCGGATATGGATTGCCTGCCGGAATCGCTGAGAGGACACACCTATTACCATCCCACGCAGGAAGGGCGCGAGAAACTGCTCGCGCAGCGGCTCGAAGAAATCCGGCGGATTCGTGCGAGCAAGCGCTAGACCAGGAGCCTTTCGGGGTCGTGTATAGTAAAAGTGTTTCAACGTAGATTTCATAATCATCCATACCAGCTAGAAGGATATTTACCCATATATGCCCATAGACAGGACATCCGAGCGGCCGCGCTACTTTGTCGTGAATTCACGCGGTGACGGATCGATTCGCGAGTGGAATCCCCCGCACTGGGATGAAACCTGGCCGAAGGACTGCCGATATTACGGACAGGTGTTCCGGCACATGGAACGGTTTCTGACGGTGCCGAATCTGCGTATCTATCTCACATGGGACATTGATGCTCTTCCGGAGTACGGATCGAATATCGTTGTCATGCTCTTCGGAGATGAGTTCGGTCGCGTGCCCCGCTATTCACGATTCGTCAACACAATTCTGAAGACGCCGCAAGGGCGCAAGCCGCTGCTGGGAATCCGCCGGTGGCTCCCGTTTGATACGCTTCGCCGGAACATGGCGCTGAAATATATCCGGGACCTCGTCTCGCATGGAAAGTCGCGCTGGCGCGAGGCCAGGGCGCGTTTTCCTATTGCCCCTGTGCTTGAGCGTCCGCATATCCTGCTTACGCCGTTCGGCACAGCGATGCTGGATGAGCTGCCGATGAAGCCCATGCGCGAGCGGCCTTATCACTGCTTCTTTGCCGGCCAGCTTCAAACCGAGCCGGCTCACGGGCTCGCATCGCTGAAAGAGTCGCCCAAGCAGATTGCCCGGCGCGCCATGGTAAAGGCCATGCTTGCGCTGCGCGAGAGCAATCCACGCTTCCGCGTGGATCTTACGGTTCTGGACGCATCCATCGCCGGGCAGGATACGAGCAACACGAGGAGCTACTCGCAGCGCATGATGGATTCGAAGATCTGCCTGGCTCCGCGCGGCAACATTATCGATACGTGGCGTTTTTTCGAAGGGCTCAAGAGCGGGTGCCTTGTAGTTTGCGAGCCGCTGCCGGATGAATACTACTATCGCAATGCGCCTGTCATCCAGATCGACTCGTGGGACGAGCTGGAAAAAGTCATCACGCCATTTCTGGACAACGATGACGCGCTTGAGCAATGGAGCGCGCGTAGCCAGGAGTACTGGAAAAATGTCTGCGGCGAAGAGGCGATAGGACGCCGCGTCGCGGAACTTATCGCGGCATCCCCCGCTTCCCGACAACCGCGTGGCGCCTCAACCATTGCACAGTAGCTCCGGCACGGCTGAAGTTGCTCCCGCTCTTGCGCGAGGAGGCTCCTATCCTCATGCTCAATCTTCGTGCGTCGGGAAATTGCGATCCTTCGCGTCGCCGGTTTCGAGCTCTTCGTCCATGCCAGTTGAATCGGCAAGATGGACGGAGCCAAGCGCGTCGTTCACCAGCGCGTCGTCCGTTCTTTCGAGCGCATCGGCAAATTGCCATTGCGGCGTGTAAGCAGGTCTTGTTTCCAGCCTCATAAGCGGCCTCCTGCGTTGTGCGTGATTCAGTCGCCGTACTTGACCGAGCAGCCGTAGGGACGCGTGTACGGCGTGGCTACCGTCTTGCCATTCATCGCCTCGGTCAGCGCGTCGTTCACGTAGTTGTCGGCACCCTGGATGTCGCTCTCGTCGGGCGTCGGGCGGTTGTCGATGGCGCCGGAGTATATCAGATTGCCGGATGGGTTGATGACGTACATGTCCGGCGTGGTCTTGGCGTCGTAGAGGTGGCCGAGCTTGCCGCTGGGGTCGAGCAGCGCGGCGGTCGGGTCGGCGTGCATCTTTGCCATATAAGCATTCTCCTGGCTCGCGGTCACATAGCCTTGCTCACCGGGCGCGGAAGAGATGACGGTGAACCAGACGACGCCTTTCGCGGTCCACCCCTTTTGCAAAGACTGCATGTTGCCGGAGAGATAATGCTTGCGCGTGTAGGGGCAGCCCTGGTTGTGCCATTCAAGAACGACGTATTTGCCGCGGTACTCGTCGAGGGAGTGGGTATTGCCGTTCGAGTCTGTGGCGGTGAACTGCGGCGCGGGCGCATCAATGCGGGCCTGTGCGGCGGCGGCTGTGGCAAGGGAGACAACCAGCAGCGTGCAGGCCGCGCGGATGAGCGAAGTCATGGGAGTCAACCTCCTGAGTGAAGATTCGGATGATTCACCGGACTTGCCTATGGAATTATCTATACACCTATCTACCGATCGATGCAGCGGTTTTTGGAAGGCTGTTGATGGCGTCGAGAACGATGCCGGGAGTGAGCGCTTCCGGTAGAAGCTGCGGGTTAGATTGGCCGGGCGTGTAGAGAGCATAGGCAGGAACGCCGCTGCGGCCCAGCTTCTGGAGCGCTTCCGCAATGGATTCGTCGTGCTGGGTCCAGTCGGCGCGGAAGAGCGCTACGTTGGAGGCGGCAAAAGCCTGTTGGACTTCAGGACGGCTGAGAGCGATGCGCTCATTGACCTGGCAGCTCAGGCACCATTTCGCGGTGAAATCGACAAAGACGGGACGGCCAGCGGCTAAATTTTTCTCTACGGCGCTCTGCGACCACGGCTGCCATCCGCCGGTTTGCGCAGATTGCTCTGTAGGCGCGGAAACAAAAGCATTCGCCGCGTAGACACTGAAAGCCGAAACGAAGAGCGCGAACGCGGCAATCCCGGCGGACCAGCGTTTCGTCGGCCAACGGCCAAGGAACCAGCCCGCAATGGCAAGAACAAGAAAAACGACGAGCAGCGCTGCAAGAAGCGTAGCGCCGTAGCTCTCCGCAATAACCCATGCAAGCCAGATGACCGTGGCGAAGATGGGCACGGAGACAGCCTGGCGCAGCACTTCCATCCACGCGCCGGGCTTAGGTAGCAGGCGCGTCCATGCGGGCTGCAAGGTGAGCGCAACATAGGGCGCGGCGAGACCGAGCGCGAGCGCGGTGAAGACGGCAAAAGTAACGATGGCCGGCGCGGCGAGCGCGTAGCCGATGGCCGCTCCCATGAACGGCGCGGTGCACGGCGTGGCAACGATGACGGCAAGTACGCCAGTGAAGAAGCTGCCGGTGAAGCCATGCTTTTGCGCAAGTGAATTGCCAGTGCTGGTGAGTGTGAGGCCGATTTCAAACTGGCCGGCGAGCGAAAGGCCGAGGAAGAAAAGCAGCGCGGCCATCAGCATAAGGAAGACGGGCGATTGGAACTGGAATCCCCAGCCGAGACGCGAGCCTGCGGTGCGTAAAGCAAGCAGTGCGGCTACCAGTGCCCAGAAAGAAACGAGGATTCCGGCGGTGTAGACGAAGCCGTGAATGCGGAGACGGCTGCGCTCTTCGGCGCTCGATTGAACGAGTCCGAGGCCTTTTAAAAACAGCACTGGAAAGACGCACGGCATGAGGTTCAGGATGAGGCCGCCGAGAAATGCGAGCGCCGTGCTCTTCCAGAGGTTGAGCGGAGATTGTGGAGCAGCCGGAGCTGCGCTCTGTTCCGTTGCGGCTGGCGCAGATGCGGATTGCGTTGCCGCTACGGGAATCGGTTGCGGCGCGGCGGGTTTGCCCTTGGCTGCGGAGATTTCGTAGGCTCGGTTGCCGGCTAGCTCGATGACGCCGTTCAGTTGCGCAGGGTTCGCGGTCAGGTTGGCGTCTTTTTTGAGATCGAGCGTGAAGCCCTTTACCGTCGGCGTGAGCTTTTGCGGCGAGGGATTGTCGATGACGAGCTGATCGATGGGGAAAAATGCGGCCTGAGTTTCACGCTGGCCGGTTTCCACGGTCAGGCGGAAGCCTGTTGGTGTGGGCTCAAAGCCTAACTTTGCGCTCGACGGAAGCGGCTGAGGCAGTTTGTCGCCGACACGCGCGTAGAGGCTTGCATCCGGCTCGACGGGCGTGGCGGCTGCGCCACTGGCAGCGATGGTACGCGTGGTTTCGAGCTCCGCTTTGCCCGGAATGCAGACCTCGCGGCAGACGAGCCAATCGACTTTCGCGTGGAGAACGGCGCTTCCCTGCTGCGCGCTCGGCGCTACCTGAAACGTGAAGGGAAAGAGAACTTCGTTTTCATAGCCGAAATCCATGAGCGGCGGCAGCGGAAGGCGCTGCGGCGCGGGAAATTCGATCGGTGTGGCGGTTACGCCAGCGGGCAGTGTCCACTTCAGGTGCGGCGGCTCGCCGGAATCGCCGGCATTTTCCCAATAAACGTGCCAGCCGGGTTCGAGCTTGAAGTAAAGGCCGGCTTTAGCTGCCTGGCCCTGCGCAAGCGTGGACGAGGGAATCACAAGCTGGACGTGAAGATGCGGGACGTCGGCTGAATTCGACGTGGCAAAGGCCGGCAGAGCCGCGAATAGCAGGCAAAAGAGGCCGAAGATGCGGTGAAGGATTCGCATTTTTCTGGTCTATTGCATTGGACGCTCGACATACCACGTTCGACGCGTTGAAAAAAACAGCAGGTTAGCGCGCATAGCAAGTCAGCGAGTTAGCGAAGACTTCGCTCCCCGTTAATCTCTCATGGCGGTGTGGCGGCGGAAGATGCAGTCATTCTGCACGCATTTGACACCGGCGGCTTCGGCACGGGCCACGGCTTCGTCGTGAATCACCCCATCCTGAAGCCAAAGATACCTGATTCCGAGGCGGATGACATCGTCCACAATCGCGGGAACGTGCTCGGAGGCGCGGAAGACATCGGCGAGATCGATTCCCTTGCCTGTTTGCTCGATTGCGGCTGCCTGCGCGGTGTCGAGGTCAGGGTACGACTTCAGATCGAGAACGCTCTCGATCGCCGGATTGACGGGCAGGATGCGGTAGCCCTGCTGGTGGAGATAGCGGCCGATGTTGTAGCTGGCGCGCGTGGGCTTGTCGCTCATGCCGAGCACGGCGATGGTGCGCGCGTTGTGGAGCATCTCTTCGATGACTTCGGGGGCGTTCGGCAATGAAATTCTCCTTGTTTCTTCCCGCGGCCGAAAATACGGCCGTGGGGCACCCTGAGTTATACGTCCAGATCGTCGTCCGTGCCTGTCGCAACGGCCGTGCCGCGGCGTTTGGCCAGCAGATAGCCGCGCAGAAATGGCTCAAGATAACCATCGAGCACCTTGTCCACGTCGCCGACTTCCACCTTAGTGCGGTGGTCTTTGGCCATGCGATACGGTTGCAGGACATAGGAGCGGATCTGCGAGCCGAAGTTGATGTCGAGCTTGGAGTCTTCGAGCTTCTTTGCATCGGCGCGCTTCTTTTCAAGCTCGTACTCGTAGAGGCGCGAGCGCATCATCTTCATCGCCTTCTCGCGGTTTTTGTGCTGCGAGCGCTCGTTCTGACATTGCACGACGATGTTGGTAGGCAGGTGCGTGATGCGCACCGCCGAGTCCGTGGTGTTGACGTGCTGGCCGCCTTTGCCGCCGGAGCGGTAGGTATCGATGCGCAGGTCTTCGAGCTTGAGATCGACGTGGATGGAGTCGTCGATCTCCGGCGAGACGAAGACCGAAGCAAACGAGGTGTGGCGGCGCTTGGCGGAATCAAAGGGCGAGATGCGAACGAGGCGGTGAACGCCGCTCTCGCCGGCAAGCTGGCCGAAGGCATATTCGCCGGTGATGGTGAAGGTGGCGGATTTGATGCCGGCCTCTTCGCCGTCCTGGTAGTCGTTCATCTCGGTTTTGAAGCCCTGCTGCTCGGCCCAGCGCAGATACATGCGGAGAAGCATCTCGGCCCAGTCCTGGCTCTCCGTGCCGCCGGCGCCCGGATGCACCGTGACGATGGCATTCAGTGGATCGGCTTCGCCGGAGAGCATGGTTTTGGCTTCGAGCTCTTCGGCGAAAGCCGCGAGGGCTTTGATGTCGCGGTCGAGGTCGGCGAGAACGTCTTCGCCTTCGCCTGCCAGCTCGAAGTAGGCTTCGATGTCGCCGGTGCGACGGACCAGCCCTTCGTCGTCGGAGACAAGAGCTTCCAGCCGCTTGCGGTCGCGCATCAGCGGCTGGCTGGCCTGGGGATCGCTCCACATGGCTGGGTCGGCCAGCTTGGTTTCTATTTCGGAAAGCTCGCGGCGGATGCGGGCGGGGTCAAAGATACTCCCGCAGGTCGCGCACCTGGTCGCGCACGGGAGCATAGGCGAACTCGAGATCGTTCAATGTCATTTCTGCTCTTTTTCTGACCTGACTTTAGATGGAACTTTGGGCGTGCCGTGTATTCCAAGCCCACACGACCAGCCCAAGACTCAGTATGGCACAGAGCCATGCAAACACGTCTCCGTGCTCGGTATAGAAGGTGGTCTGCGCGTTGAAGCCGTACTGCGCGATGAGCGCGCCTACCTGGTGGCGCGGGATGGACTGGCGGACGCGGCCATAGGGATCGACGACGGCCGTTATGCCGTTATTGGCGTCGCGCAGCAGCCAGCGGCGGTTTTCAATGGCCCTCATGCGTGCCATGTTGAAGTGCTGCCAGGGGGCGCTGGTGTCGCCGTACCAGCCATCGTCGCTGATGTTGACGAAAACTTCCGCGCCGTTTTTAGCGAAGTGGCGGATTTCGTCGGCGAAGACGGCTTCATAGCAGATAAAGATGCCGTAGCGGTGGGCCTGGCCGCTTGCGTCTTCGATACGGAAGACTTTGCGATCGGTGCCGCGGGAAAAATCCTCTACCTCGTTGGTCAGCCTCCGCGCAAAGAAGAAGAGGTTGCGGTAGGGAACATATTCGCCGAAGGGCACAAGGTGGATTTTGTCATAGCGGCCGATGCGCGAGCCGTCGGATGCCCAGAGCATGGCTGAATTGTAGTCGAGCGTATCTCCGTTGACCTGATCGGCTCCGATTCCTCCGATGATGAGCGCTGTGTGCTCGGAGCGCGCGAGGAGCGACATGGTCTGCTCGAAGCGGGGATCGAGCTCGAAGAAGGAGAATGCGGGAGCTTCCGGCCAGACGAGGAGAGTGGATGGCGGTTGCCTGGAGCAATCCGGGGTGAATTTTGGCGCATCGGTTTGCGGGATTCCGGCAATCGAGGGCTCGCATTGATCGTCGGAGAGCTGCGCGAGCTGGCCGATGTGGCTGTCCCATAATTGCGGCGAATTCCAGAAATTGTTTGCGGCGACGTCGAGATTGGGCTGGATGAGGACGGCGGTTGCGGTGGTTCCAACCTGAGCGGGCGGTACGGCTGTGCGGGCGATCGCAAAGAACAAAAAAGAGAATGCGCCAGCCCAGCGCACCCAGCGCAGAGGACGCCTCGATGGATCGAGAATTGCACGGGCAAGGAGCGCGTTGACCGCGACCAGGATGAACGTGATGCCGTAGACGCCGGTGATGGGCGCGAGCTGGTTAAGGCTCGGGTTATCTACCTGCGAGTAGCCAAGCTGGTCCCACGGAACCGAGGTGATGCGTGCGGCGGCGAGGTCGAGCGCGGTCCACAGGAACGGCGCGGCGATGAGCGCCGTGCGCAGGCTCAGGCGCTCCGCGAGAAAGCGCAGGACAAGGCCGAATAAGCCAAAGTAGAGGCCAAGGACAAGGCTGAAAAGAACCAACATGCCAGCCGCGCCGAACGGCGGCATCCCGCCGTGGATCAGCATGGTGTCGTATATCCAGTAGCAGTTGCCCGCGTACCAGAGAACGCCGCAGAGATAGGCGATGAGGAAGGCGCGGCGCAGGGGTTTTGGCGTTTCCGCCGGACTGAGAATGGCCCAGAGGAGCGGGACCAGCGCGACAAAGGCGATGAGGCCGCGCCAGGGCGGCATGGGCCCGGCGATGGGAAACGGCAGCTCCAGCAGAGCCGCGGAAAGGACAGCGGCAAGCCAAGGCCACCAGCTACGCAGGGGCGTCCAGCTACGAAGGCGCATATAAAGCCGAGTCTACCGCTTCTTTGCCGGCTTCTTTACGGGTTTAGCGGGCTTCTTTGGCGCCGGTTTGGCGGTTTTCTTCGCTTTCACCGGCGCGGGAGCCTTCTTCGGATGCGGCTTGGGTGCGGGCTTTTTGGCCACGACCTTCTTTGCCGTGGGTTTTGGCGCAGGCTTGACGGCTTTTTTCGCTGCCGGTTTGGCCGAGGCTTTTGCGTGAGCCGTTTTTGCCAGCGATGCGGGCCTGGCCTTTACGGGAGCGGCCTTTGCAGGAGCATGGGCACGCGCGGGCGCTGGTTTCGCGGCTTTTGCCGTGGCTTCGGCCTTCTTTGGCGCAGGCGCAGCGGTTTTGGCGGGTACTGGCGCTGACTTCGCCGGAGCGTGAGCAGCTTTCGCCGGCGCAGGCGCGGATTTGGGCTCCGGCCTGGCGGGTTTGGCTGCCGGCGCTTTCGCGGGCAGAGCTTTTGCAGCCGCTTCGGCCTTGCCGCGCTTCGCCGGAGCTGCGGGACGCTCCTCTTCTGCTTCTTCCTCGTCCTCGATGGCTTCTTCTTCCTCGTCGCCGCCTTCTTCTCTCAGGTTAAGTTTTCCCAGGCCGATCTCGTCTTCGCCGCCCATATCGTCGAGGTCTTCCTCCGAGATAGCCACGTGCGGGCTCTCTTCGTCTTCGTCGAGGTCGCGTATCCGGGCTTCGGCGGCGCGGCGGCCGCGCGGGCGCTTGATGGTGACCGGCGCGGGCGGCGGCGGCGGCGAGTGCGGCTCAAGATA
>JASHPD010000144.1 GCA_030038315.1 Acidobacteriaceae bacterium | reverse complement strand
CGCATTCCTCTATGTCGCCAATGCGACGCGCCCCGCCGGCGCTCTTGCGGCCATGAAGCCGCCGGCGGGCGTGATCGGCGAAGAGGGAATCGAGATTCAGCGCGTAGCCGTTGCCGATGCCGATGCCGCGGCGACAGCACCCGAAGCGCCGCAGGAGATCACTCCCGCCAATCTCCACGCCTTTGAGTTCGACTGGTCGCCGGACTCGAAATCGCTTGCCTTTATTGCTGCTGAGCCTCCGGGAGAGAACAACTGGTGGACGGCGAAGCTCTACACGCAATCGCTTGCGTCTCCTGAGGCCAAAGCCATTCTTGCGCCCACGGAAATCTCCGGCCCGCTCCACAACATGCAAATTGCCCTCCCGCGCTGGCGTCCGGACGGCAAATTCCTCGCCTTTATCGGCGGCCTGATGAGCGACCAAGGCTCCACGGGCGGCGATGTCTGGCTGATTTCCGCGGAGGGCGGCCAGCCGCGCGATCTGACGCCCGGAATCCAGTCCACGCCGGCATGGATCGACTGGGATGGCAATGACCATCTCTACATCAGCGAAACCGCGGGCGGCAATCACCGCTTTGTCCGCGCCCGCGTGCCGGCCCGCGGTCCGGCAACCATCGAAGCAACGGTCTTCGACCTCCCCGGCAGCGCCGGCGACGGCCGCTTTTCGCACAGTCTTTCCGTCACGCGCGACCACTCGCTCTTTGTTTTCCGCGCCAGCAGTTTCGACCGCCCGATGGAGATTTACTCCATCCGTCCCGGAGCCCCAGCCACCGGCTTCGCCGGTCTCACGCAGCTTTCTCACTTCAATGACGGCGTTGTACCCGCGTGGGGCAAGTCCGTCTCCGTGAGCTGGAAAAATGAGGGCTTCCACGTGCAGGGCTGGCTGCTCCTGCCGAAAAATTACGATCTGCACAAAAAATATCCGCTCGTTGTCATGGTGCACGGCGGTCCGGCTGCGGCGGTCGAGTCACGCTGGAGCGTTGGCGGAAGCATCAGCGACATGGCGCTCTCGGCTCTCGGCTACTTCGTTCTGCAGGCTAATCCGCGCGGCAGCTTCGGCCAGGGCGAGGCCTTTGTGCAGGCCAACCGCAAGGACTTTGGCTACGGCGACCTGCGCGACATTCTTGCCGGCGTCGATGCCGTCGAAGCAAAATATCCCGTCGATAACAACCGCGTCGGCCTCACCGGCTGGAGCTATGGCGGCTTTATGACCATGTTCGCCGTCACGCAGACGCACCGTTTCCGCGCCGCTGTGGCCGGCGCGGGTATCTCCGACTGGCAGAGCTATTACGGCGAGAACTCCATCGGCCAGTGGATGATTCCCTACTTTGGCGCCAGCGTCTATGACTCGCCCGCCGTCTACGCCAAAAGCTCGGCGATCGATTTCATCAGGCAGGCCAAAACGCCCATGCTGATTGTTGTCGGCGACCGCGACGGCGAGTGTCCCATGCCGCAGTCCTACGAGATGTGGCACGCCTTGCGCGACCTGCACGTGCCCACGCGGCTCGTCGTTTATCCCAACGAGGGCCACGGCTTTGTGAATCCGGAGCACCGCCGCGACGTCACCGAGCGGGCCATCGAGTGGTTTGACCATTACATGCCGGCGGAATGAGTCTTGCTCGCCCTTGGGGAGCGGTTCAGTCTATGACTATGCGGCCCCGTTGAACGCGGCCCGCCCTGATACACTTTCTTTTGAAAGAGAACGCTTTTTTCAACCGGCCCAGGCGGAGATTTCCGCGCCGGATTCAACCAAATCTGAACGCTCAAGCAGTGCGGCGGGAGCGGAAGCTCCGCAACACAGGCCGGCGGCAGGTTGCAACAGTAAGCTTGCAACGTATTTTTCGGGAAAGACCGTTCCGCAGTCAGGGAAGGCGGGGCGGGGAGGATTCATGCGGCGGTTTTTGACGCTTGTTTGTCTGCTGGTGCTCGCTGTTCCGGCCGGAATTTCCATCTCCGGCTGCTATCGTAACCCGGCCGGAGCTTATTGCAACGGCGTCGGCTATGGTCCCAAGGTGGGCCAGTTGTACGCCATCACGCTAGGGCCCCAATACACGGGCATCTCGCTTGCCTGGGAGGGCGCCTACGGACAGACGCACCAGAGCGCCACGCCCACCGGCGTCGATTGCAAAGGCAATGCCGTCAGCGTGACCTCGTGGAGCTACGGCACCACGGAACAGGCTCTCGTCGATGTCTCGCCCACCGGCAACATCTGCGCCGGCACGTGGAACCGCAACTCCGGCGGCGGCATTGCGGATTACACCATTTGCAATGCGCCCAATCCCGCGCCAAGCACCGGCGGCCTTCCCTACGGCGTCGCCTATCTCACGGCCTCAGCCGACGGCGTCACGTCCAATGCCGTGCCGGTCTACGTCCATGCGACGGTCACATCCGTATCGTTAGTCGGCCCAAGTCAGTGTGTCTCGCAGGGCAATCTGGCGCAGCTTGATTCGCAGGCCTGCTACATGGGCAGCAGCGGCACGCCGGTGCTGATGTGCGCGCCCGCCTCGGTCACTTCCAGCACGCCTGGCGCACCGTCTCCCGCCTGCGCGCTGCCGACCGGTGTCGCGCTCACGAAGATTCCCACCTGCGAAAACTCCATCGGCACCATGACCTACACGGTCGGCACCTCTTCGGTCGCCACCATCAACTCGGAGACCAACCAGATTACCGCGCAGTTGCCGGGCACCTCGGTCATCACGGCCTCCATCGCCGGCTCGGGGTCCTCCGCCGGTTATTTCTCTACTTGCCCGCCGGCTAAGATCACCGTGGCGCTTGCCAACGGCGCAACCAGCGGAACCGTGACCCAGGGCGTGACGCAAAGCCTTGTCACCAACGTGGTGGATACGAACGGCAACACCATCACCGGCCTCACGCTCAACTACCAGTCCACCAATCCGTTGAACCTGACGGCTTCGAGCACCGGCACCATCGATGCCGCTTTCCCCGGCTCGGCCTCGGTCTATGCTGTCTGCCAGCCCGGCACCTGCAATCCCTCGCCCATCAACGAAGTCGGCGTGCAGGGCACCGGCTTGTCCATCGCCAGCAATCCGGTAGACGTCGCAATTCCCGGAACCGCTAGCTCCTATATGTGGTTCGGCGCTCCGGGCCAGTCGCAGTACTTCGTCCCCTACGAGCTGATCACCGGCACGCCCGGCTCCACGGTGCGCC
>JASHPD010000143.1 GCA_030038315.1 Acidobacteriaceae bacterium | reverse complement strand
CGGTGGCGTCTTCGAGCTGCGCCTGCGCATAGAGCTTCTGGTCGCGCTTGCTCTTTTGCACGCGCAGCCCATGAATCATGCCGGCAACCTGAAGCTCGTCCGCCGGATCGGAGTCCTTGCCCCAGCGCCGCTCCGGCGGCTTGCACTCCAGCGCTTCGGCAACGGAAATCACGCCGGGAAGATTCCGCAGCTTTTCAGCGTACTTGTCGAGCGGGTGGCCGGAGACAAAGAAACCGAGAACCTCTTTTTCATGGACCAGACGCTCGCTTTCCTCCCAGTCGGGAACGCGCGGCAGATCGTCGGCCGGCTTGCCCGCGGCAGGCGCATCGTCAAAGAGGCCAAAGAGGCCGGCCTGCCCTTGCGCAGCATCCTTCTGCGTCTTTTGCGCCCGCTCCATGGCCTTGTCCACGGCGGCAAACAGCGGCCCTCGCCGGCCCAGCGAGTCCAGCGCGCCGGCCTTGATGAGCGATTCGATCACGCGCTTGTTCATCACGCGCAGGTCAACCTTCTCGCAGAACTCCCAGATTCTCGTGAAGCGTCCGCCAAGCTCCGTGCGCGCGGCCAGGATGGATTCAATCGCATTGCCGCCGACGTTCTTCACCGCGGCCAGCCCAAATCGGATCGCTTCTCCCTCAGGCGTGACGACCGGCGTAAACTGCGCGCCGGAGGCCTGCACATCGGGCGGAAGCACGCGAATGCCAAGCTCCTTGCATTCGCCGATGTACTTGACCACGTTGTCCGGTTTTGAGGTTTCCGAGGTGAGCAGCGCAGCCATGAACTCAACCGGGTAATGCGTCTTGAGATAGGCCGTCTGGTAGGCCACCCACGCGTAGGCCGCCGAGTGCGATTTGTTGAAGCCGTACCCGGAGAACTTGGCCATCTGCTCGAAAATCTCTTCCACCGGCGCTTTTGCATGGCCCTGCGCCGCCGCGCCGCTGACAAAGCGCTCGCGCTGCTCGGCCATTGCCTGCGCGTTCTTTTTTCCCATCGCGCGGCGGAGCAGATCCGCTTCGCCAAGCGAATAGCTCGCCAGCACGTTGGCAATCCGCATCACCTGCTCCTGATAGACGATGACGCCGAGCGAGTCTTTCAGGATTCCTTCGAGCGGCGGCAGCAGGTACTCCACCTTTTTGCGTCCCCATTTTCGCTCGATGAAGTCGTCGATCATATCCATCGGGCCGGGGCGATAGAGCGCATTCAACTGCGTCAGCTCCTCCACGGTGTCCGGCTTGTAGCGGCGGAGAATGTCCCTCATGCCGGAAGATTCAAACTGAAAGACGCCGGAGGTGAGAGCCGTATGAAAAACCCGCTGAAATGTCTCCGGATCGTCGATAGGAATCATCTCGATGTCGAGCTTTTCGCCGCGCGCCTCCGCGATCAGCTTGACCGCATCGGTGATGACCGTCAACGTGGCAAGCCCGAGGAAGTCCATCTTGAGCAGGCCCATCTTTTCGACGGCCTTCATGTCATAAGCAGTGACGATTTCGTCGTTCTTGGTCCGGTTGAGCGGCACCAGCTCCGTGAGCGGGCGCGGCGCAATCACCACCGCGGAGGCGTGCACGCCGGCGCCGCGCACCAGGCCTTCGAGCTTCTTCGCCGTGTCAATCAGCTCGCGGACGGTCTTGTCGCCCTCGTACGCCTTGTATAGCTCAGGAGACTCTTCGAGCGCTTTATCGATGGTCATGCCCACAGTGGCCGGGATGAGCTTTGCAATGCGATCCACATCGCCGTAAGGCATATCGAGCGCGCGGCCGCAGTCCTTGATGGAGGCCTTGGCGGCCATCGTATTGAAGGTAATGATCTGCGCAACCTGCTCGCGGCCGTATTTGCGCGTAACGTAATCGATGACTTCGCCGCGGCGATTCATGCAGAAGTCCACGTCCACGTCGGGCATGGTGACGCGCTCAGGATTCAGGAAGCGCTCGAAGAGCAGCACATTCTGCATGGGATCGATGTTGGTGATCTCCATCGCATAAGCCACCAGCGAGCCGGTGGCCGAGCCGCGCCCCGGACCGACGGGAATGCCGTTGTCGCGGGCGTACTTGATGAAGTCCCAGACGATGAGGAAGTAGCCCGAGTACTTCATCTGCTTGATAATGCCGATCTCGTAAGCAAGGCGCGACTGATACTCCTCGGGCGTTGAGCGGCGCACGCCGCGCAGCTCCAGTTGGCGCACCGCAGTGTCGAGTCGCTTTTTTAATCCCTCCTGGCAGACCTGCTCAAAGTAGCTGTCGATGGTGTGGCCCGGCGGAACGGCGAACTCGGGAAATGGATTGTCCACGGGGTTGAGCTTGAAGTTGCAACGCTCGGCAATCTCCATCGTGCGCGAAAGCGCGCCCGGATGGTCCGGGAAAAGCTGCGCCATCTCCTCGGCACTTTTGACGAAGAACTGGTCGGAGTCGAATTTGAAGCGGTTCGCGTCATGAATCTTCGCTCCGGTCTGCACGCAAAGCATCACGTCGTGCGCGTGCGAGTCCTCGCCGCAAAGATAATGCGAGTCGTTGGTGGCGAGCATCGGAATATCCAGCTCTTTTTCAAGCCGCAAAAGGTCTTTCTGGATTTTGCGCTCGGCTTCCAGCCCCTGGTCCTGAATTTCGAGATAAAAATTCCCGCGCCCGAAAATATCCTGATACTCCAACGCAACAGCTTTGGCGCGTTCATAGCTCCCTTTTTCCAGCTCTTCGCACAGCTCGCCGCTCAGGCAACCGGAGGTCGCAATCAAACCTTTTGAATTCTCCGCCAGATAGCGCTTGCTGATGCGCGGCTTGCGATAGAAGCCATGCAGCGATGCCTCCGAAGTGATGCGGATAAGATTGCGATACCCTTCCTCGTTTTCCGCCAGCACCAGCAGGTGATTGTAATCATCGCCCTGGGCCGCGGCGCGATGATCCTCGTTCTTACACACGTAAAGCTCGCAGCCGAGGATCGGCTTGATGCCTTTAGCCTTGGCCGCGTTGAAGAAGTGCACGGCGCCGTATATGTTGCCGTGGTCCGTCATGGCAACGGACCTCTGGCCGAGCGCGGCTACGCGGTCAATGAGCTTGGGAATGTCGCAGGCGCCGTCGAGGAGGGAGTATTCCGTATGCAGGTGAAGATGGGTGAACTCAGGCATGGCGTTGAGTTCATTCTAGCGATGGCCGAATTTCGCTGCTGCGCGGAGCTGAGGAAATCGCGGTACGTTATTGCGCAGCTCCTCCTTGCGCGCTCCAGGCTTGCGCGCTCTAGGTGCCGGTGCCGGCAAAAACCACGCCTACGGTCCGCAGAATGATCTTGATGTCCAGCCAGACGCTCCAGTTCTCGATGTAAGTCACATCGAGCGAGATATAGCTGTCAAAGGAGGGGTCCTGGCGGCCCTGCACCTGCCACAGGCCGGTGATGCCGGGCATAACGTCCAGGCGGCGCAGGTGGCTGAGCTTGTACTCGCGCACCTCGCTGGCAATCGGCGGGCGCGGGCCCACAACGCTCATGTCGCCCTTGAGAACGTTGAAAAACTGCGGCAGCTCGTCGAGCGAATACTTGCGCAGGAAACGGCCCACGCGGGTAATGCGCGGGTCGTTCGAAATCTTGAAGAGCACGCCGTCGCGCTCGTTCATGTGCATAATCTCGGCGCGGCGCGTTTCCGCATCGCGGACCATGGTGCGGAACTTGATGCACTTGAAGACGCGGCCCTTCTGGCCGATACGTTCGGAGGTGTAGATGATCGGTCCCTTGGAATCGAGCCGGATGGCGATGGCAATGGCGACGACAACCGGAAAAAACAGAACGAAAACAGCGACGGAAAAAACAATGTCCATCAGCCGCTTGGTCATCAGCGCAATCTCCGGCACCCGGCCGCAGTGCAGCGGAATGGTGGGAAACTGGCCGATGTATTCGATGGGGCTCTGCCACGTCATGCCGTTATACAAGTCGGGCACAAGGCGAAGATCGACGCAGTTGGCGCGGGCTTTTTCCAGAACATCGTGTACCACCTCGCGCTCGCAGGGCATGGTAAAGAAAATTTCATCCACGAAGTGCTGGCGGGCGCGCTCAAAGAGCGTGTCGAGTGTGCCGAGCACCTCGCCGGAGCTGGACGCATAGTGCGAAGCCGACTCCGGCGAAGCAATGAAGCCCTTAAAGGTGTAGCCCAGGTGGCGAATGCTTTCGAGATGATGGCGCAGGGCGTGCGCCTCCGGCCCGGTACCCACGATGAGCACATTCCGTGTTCCCATCCCGTGGTCATAACGGCGATAGAGCAGAATACGGTAGACCCCGCGGCGAATGCTCAGCGCAACGCCTACGGAGATCACGGTCAGCAGCACGATGCTGCGCGGAATGTTGACCGCGTGAATCACGTAAATGGCCCCGGTCAGCAGAAGCCCGGCAATAAAGCACGCCTGCGCGGAGAGACGCTGCTCATGGAGAAATCCGCCCAGCCGGCTCGGCGTATACAGGTGCATCTTACGGCTGAGCAGGATAAGCGCCGCGACAAAGCCGGCCAGCAGCGCCAGCAGAAGGCTCATGGACCGGCCTTCGATCAGGGTGCCGTGATAGAACTGGCGGACCGCCTGCACCGGGCCGACGCGGAAGAAAAGCAGGGTAGCCAGCGTGGACACCAGCAGGACAGTCAGCGCATCCATCAGCATCCACAGCCGCGAGGCTCCGGAAGACGGCCGGGACTCGCGCCCCGCTCCCGTCGCCCACTCGGGCGAGGAAACCGACGCCGATACCTTCTGCCAAAAATCCGATGTCGCCATTACGCGTCCTATATATCCTGAAGCAGCCGCGGCGACGAAATAGGAATAAGCCGCATTCCGCTCCCGGTGGGATAGGGGTGGTGGTCGATCACCTGCAACGTGCCTGGTGCGCTACTCAAAAATCGGATTGCAGGACTACGAAAAACGACGAGTTCAAGATCCCTTTGATCTACTGACCCGCCTTTGAGCCTCTCGCAGAGGCAAACACGGCACAACGAGGTGGAGCCGGCCTGCAAGGCAACTTCAAAAAATTAAATTATGCGATACATCTCACGGTCTCCTGCCGTGTTCAAGGCTGTGCCGGGTCATTTGCCGCGGCTTGCAGAAGCAGATGTGAGAAAGCGATAGCAAAGTACACAAACAGGCGCAGAAGGGAAATTCAAACTCTTACTCGTAGCTATAAGATGAAGCAAACACTCAATCGAGTTGTCTCATTACCTTTTTAGCATCGCGCAACCCGGCTACTTCTTGCAAGTACAATCTTGCAACTTTCTTGTTACTGAAACATGAATCTTTTTATGCTTTTGGCAGCCGGTAGGCATCCAGGGCAAGAAATTGGCGAATCACTTCGTCCGGCGAGGCAAGAAAATCCGCCAGTGTTCCGAAGAAATGCGCGTGTCCCTGGTGCAGAAACAGCACCGAATCCGCAAGGCTCTCGGCAAAGCGCATGTCGTGGGTAACCACGATGCTGGTAAAGCCAAGCTGTTTTTTCAGCCGCTGGATGATCCCGCCCAGCCGCCGGGCAATGATGGGATCGACCATCGTGGTGGGCTCGTCATAGAGAACCACCTCCGGCTGCGAGGCCAGCGCGCGGGCAATCGCCACGGCACGGCTGCGTCCGGTGGAAAGGCTTGCCGGCAGCAGGTCGGCCACGTCTTCCGCGCCCACAAGCAAGAGCAGGCTGTCCACGGTCGCGTCCAGGCGCGATTCGTCCAGTTCGCCGCGCTCGCGCAGGGGAAAAGCGACATTCTCGCGGACGGAAAGCGAGTCGAAGAGCGCCCCGTTCTGAAAGACCATCGTCACGCGCTTCCGAATCGCCTGCATCCCGTCTTCGTCCAGCCCGGTAATCTCGCCTCCCTCCACGCGAATCGAGCCCGAATCCGGCTTTAGAAAGCCCATCAGCATCCGCAGCGCAACCGATTTCCCCACACCGCTGCGGCCCAGAATGCAGAGCGTGCGCCCCCGATCCACGTGAAAGCTGACGTCTTCGAGAATGGCCTTCTCGCCAAAGGAGATGGAGACCTTCGAGAAGGCAATCATCTCCTCCTGCCCGTCGATCGCGGCTGCCGGGGCCGGAGCATCGCATTCGCCCGGCAAGGGATCGGGACAGAGATCGGCGCTGAGCTCACGAAAGGTTTCGTCGTCGCGTTGGGGCAGTGCGTCGCGCATGAGCCTGACACCAGCTTACGCGATTTCCGGCTATCGAATCGCGCGCCGGAGCCACGATTCCGCCACTTCCAGGTCCGCGGGCGTATTCACGTTGTGAAACCAGCGCTCGGCGGGAAGGTCCAGCGGATGGGCAACATGCCCGCTCTGCAACAGCGATTCCGCCGCCAGAATGCGCGGCCTTTCTTCTGCGCCTGCCGCAGCCGTCCGAAAACCCGCGAAGCAGCTCCCGCGCCCCGTGCGCAGCTCCTTTTCCAACGCCGGCAGCGCCAAGCGGCACACAACCGCCGGAAAGGTCTGCGCAAAGCCATTCACGGAAGCCAGCGTAATCGTGCTGCCTGTCATCGCCGCATCCCGCGCAAGATACGCCGCCAGCGAAGCCGGAATCAGCGGAAGGTCCACGGAAAGAAAGACCGCAAAATCAGCCTGCGTTGCCGCCAGCGCCGCGCAAATGCCGCCCAAAGGACCGGCACTTTCTTCGCGATCCAGAATCACAGGCGCAAACCCGGAAAGCTCGCTCCGCGCGCCGGCAATCTGCGCGCTCAAGCCGGCATTGCGCAGAGCCTCCAGCGCGTAAGCGATGAGCGGTTGTCCGGCCAGCTTCACAAGAGCCTTGTCGCGCCCCATGCGCGAGGATTGCCCGCCAGCCAGAACGAAGCCCGCAAAAACCGGCCCCGTAAAGCTCACCGGCCCGCTTCCTCAAGAAATCCAATGATCGACTGAATCCCAAGACGGAAATTTTCAAGATTGAATTTCTCATTCGGCGCGTGCAGGTTGTCATCCGGCAATCCAAAGCCCATCATCACGCTCGGCAGCCCCAGATGCCGGTCGAAATCGCCCACAATCGGAATCGACCCTCCGCTGCGAATGAAGACCGTTTCCCTGCCCCAGACCTCGCGCAGCGCCTTGGTCGCCGCCTGAATGTACGGATTGTCCACGGGAATCAGGCACGCATCGCCCTGGTGAATCAGCCGCACGCTCACCTCCACGCCCGCCGGAGCAATCTGCTCCACGTAGCTCTTGTACTGCGCAAAAGCCTTCGCCGGAGTCATCTTCGGCGCCAGCCGCATCGAGACCTTCGCTGTAGCCTTCGCCGGAATCACCGTCTTCGCGCCCGCGCCAATGAACCCTCCCGGAATCCCGTGCACATCGAGCGTAGGCCGCGCCCACGTGCGTTCCAGTACGCTGTAGCCGGCCTCGCCCACAAGCGCCTTCGAGCCCACCTCCGTCTCGCGATAATGTTCTTCATCGAAAGGCAAGCTCTTCCACGCAGCCAGCTCTTCCGCGCTCGGCGCTTCCACATCGTCATAAAAGCCGGGAATCAAAATCTTCCCTTCGCGATCCTTCAATCCCGCGATGATCTGCGCCAGCGCCACAAACGGATTCGGCGCCGCGCCGCCATACATGCCGGAGTGCAAATCGGTCTTCGCCCCGCGCACCTCCAGCTCCGTATAAATCATTCCGCGCAGCCCCACGCAAAGCGTTGGAAGCCCCGGCGCAAAAAGCTCCGTATCGGAGATCAGCGCAAAATCCGCCTTCAGGTCCGCGGGCTTTGAAGCCACGTAAGCCGCAATCCCTTCGCCGCCCACTTCTTCCTCGCCTTCGAGCAGCACACGCACATTCACCGGCAGCTTGCCGTCGGCCTTGAGCAGCGCCTCCAGCGCCTTCACGTGCATATACATCTGCCCCTTGTCATCCACCGCGCCGCGCGCATAGAGGTTGCCATTGCGCTCCGTAGGCTCAAATGGCGGCGTCTTCCACTCATCCAGCGGATCCGCGGGCTGCACGTCATAGTGCCCATACATCAGTACCGTCGGCTTCCACCCCGCGGCCGAAGACCTGTCCGCGGGAGCCCCGGGCTTGCCCGCCGCATGAAGCCAATCCGCATAAACAAGCGGATGTCCTTCACGCCCAACGTTGGTTTCAATCAGCCGCACATGCTCCATCCCGATGCGCTTCAGCTCCGCGGCCAGCGTCTCGGCGGTTTTGCGGCAATCGCCCGCATGTTCGGGCAGCGTAGAAATAGACGGAATGCGCAGCAGCGCTTTCAGCTCATCCAGAAAGCGGGCATGATTTTCAGCGGCAAAGGCGGAAGCGGGTGACGGCATTACAATACTCCGGTCCAACAAAAAATGGTTGCCAAAGCGAAAGTATAGGCTCTTTGCCCCGGCAGCCGAAGAGCAGTTGCTTGAAAGCCAATCGCAACTTGTTCCCCGGAACGCCGTGTGAAGGAGATTGCCGTTGTTTCCTGCTCAACCCGCTTCTTCCCTGCTCCGTTTTTCCCTTGTTGCCTTATGGCTGGCATTGCCGGCCGCGCTTGCGGCACAGGCTGTTTCTCCGGTAGCCGATGCGCTCTATGCGCGCGTCAACTCCTTCGACTTCCTGCTCGCCTATTCGAATGATTCAAGCCACATCCTGATGGGCCAGGCCGAGCAGCGCAAAATCCTGAATGTCGGCGCGAGCTATAGCCGCAGGCTGTTTTTAAATCCCGTGGTGAACTGGCAATACGACGCGGAGATTCTGCCGGCGGCTCTCGAGAGCGATCCGCTGACCAGGATCGTGAATCAGGAGACTTCGCCGGTGTCAGCGACGAGTACTACCTATGGGAATCCGCCGATGGTGAGCTGCGCTCCGCAGACCATCACCTATGTGATCCCGGTGGGAAGCATGGTCTATGCCGGAACGGAGACCTTTACATGCAGCGGCCGCCAGTGGACCATCGGCGAGGCGATCTCGCCCATCGGAATGCGCTGGAATTTTCTTCCGCGCAGAACATTCCAGCCGTTCTTTGAAGGCCACGGCGGCGATATGTTCTCGACGCACCCCATTCCGGTCCAGAATGCAGGCTCGTTCAACTTCACCTTCGATTTCGGCGTTGGCCTGGAGTGGTACCGCACACACAGCCGTTCCCTGCGCTTCGAATACCGCTTCCATCACATCTCGGACCACAATACGACGAACTACAATCCCGGCATCGACAACGGGCTCTTTCAGGTCTCTTATGTCTTCGGGCGCTAAAGCATTTTCCGGATGGGTGTAGACCGAGGCCGCAACAGCCGCGTGGATTTTCCTCAAAGAAAATCCACCTTCGCTCTCGCCGGAAGTTCACACGTATTCCGGAAAATGCCTTAATAGCGCGGCACGGCGGAATCCACCTCGGCAGACCACGCATCGATGCCGCCGCGCAGCGACTGCGCCTGTTCAAAGCCCTGGTCGCGCAGCCAGACCGTAGTGTTGAGCGATCTCACGCCATGATGGCAAAGCACCACCAGCCGCTCATCCGGGTCTAGTTCCTGGTGCGCGCGCGAAGGAACGTCGCCCATCGGCATCAGCACGGAACCCACGATACTGGCCGTATGAAACTCCCACGGCTCGCGGACATCGATCAGGCGCGCCTTCTTTTCTTTCAGCAGCAAGGCGGCTTCCGCGGGTGAAATTTCGTAGTCGAGCATAGCCTGAGTGTACGCCGCCAGACCTATAATTCCCGGCGAAGGATCTCCCGGCCCACCATGCGAACTCTGATGCGAACTTTAATGCGTGCTCCGCGATTCACCGTTCTGCTCGCCCTCTGTGTCTTTGCCTGCACTGCCGCCGCCGCCGCGCCTGGGCCCGTCAATCCGCACGCCAGCCCCGAGGCGCGCGCGCTGCTGGCGCTCATCGATTCCGTCTCCGGTAAAGGCATCATCACCGGGCAGCATAATTTTCCCAACGACGGCTCCAAATGGACCGACCGCGCCTACGACCTCACGGCGAAATATCCCGGACTTTTCGGCGAAGACTTCGGCTTCTCCGGCGGCGAGGACAAGGATTCCGTGCTCTCGCGCCCCGCAACCATCGCCGAAATCAAGCGGCAGTATCAGAACGGCTCCATCATCGCGCTCACCTGGCACGCCGTGCGCCCCACCGACGACGAGCCGGTAACCTTCCGCGACAGCGTGCAGGGCCACCTTACGGATTACGAGTGGAAGCAGCTTCTCACCCCCGGAACGCCGCTCTACAACCGCTGGTGCGCGCAGGTGGACGTCATTGCGGGCTTTCTGCGCCAGTTGCGCGACGCCCACGTGCCGGTGCTCTTCCGCGCCTATCACGAGATGAACGGCAACTGGTTCTGGTGGGGCGGCCGTCCAGGCCCGGACGGCTCCGCGGCGCTTTACCGGCAAATCTACAACCGCTTCGTCAACGTCCATCACCTCGACAACCTCGTGTGGGTGTGGAACGTGAACGCGCCGGGCGGCAATGCCGGGGCCATCGAAGACTACTACCCCGGCGCAAACTACGTGGACGTGGCCACCATGGACATCTACGGCGAGTTCAAGCAGGAGTATTACGACTCGATGCTGAAGCTCGCCCGCGGAGCGAATCCCGATTCCGGCAAACCGATTGCGCTCGCCGAAGTCGGCGCGCTGCCTCCGCTCGACGTGCTCGAAAAGCAGCCGCGATGGGCCTATTTCATGACCTGGGCCGGACTCTTGGAGCTAAGCCCGCTCAATACGATTCGCGCCATCTACAACTCGCCTCTGGCCATCAACCGCGACGACGCGCGAATGGCCCCGCAGATGGCGGCGATGCGCAAAACATATAACGACGCGCCGCCCGTGCCGGTTTCGCCGGATGCAACGGACGCGGCAAAGGCGCTGCTTGCACGTCTCGCCGGCGCGCCCGGAAAAGCCGTGCTCGGCGGCTATCGCGGCGACCCTTCGCAGGCCGTTGCGCTCACCGGAAAGCAGCCGGCAATCCTCGCAGCCGATTTCAACGACTTGACCCCCGGAATGCAATCCGCGCTGATCCGGAATGCAAAACAAATGCACG
>JASHPD010000142.1 GCA_030038315.1 Acidobacteriaceae bacterium | reverse complement strand
CATGATGGGAATCTCGACAAAGTTCTCTGTCAGCGGCGGCGACTGAATCTGCCACTCCAGCCCCGTCGCCTGCCACGGGTTGCTTCCTGCAATCTCGCCGTACTTCAGCGACCATGTCAGGTACAGGATCGGAAGCAGATACCCGATGCCGAGAATCGTCGCGCCCGCCGTCGAGAAGACGTTGAGCACCTGGAAATCCGGCGGATAGGAGGCATAGCGGCGCGGCATTCCCAGCGTGCCTAGGATGAACTGCGGGAAAAACGTGAAATTGAACCCGATGAAGGTGATCAGCGCGGCCAACTGCGAGATCTTTTCCGGATACATGCGGCCGGTGATCTTGGGCCACCAGAAGTGGATGCCGGACAGGAACGCCATCAACATGCCGCCCACCATGACGAAGTGGAAGTGGGCAACGATGAAGTAGGTCTCCGTCAGGTGAATGTCCGTGCCGGTGGACGCCAGGAAAATGCCGGTCAGGCCACCAATGGTAAACAGCCCCATGAAGCCGAAGGCGTAGAGCATCGGCGTCTCAAAGGTGATCGATCCCTTGTAGAGCGTGAAGGTCCAGTTGAAGATCTTGATTGCCGAGGGCACCGCGACCAGCATCGTCAGCAGCGAGAACACCAGCGTCGAGTAATTCGAGACGCCCATGATGAACATGTGGTGCTCCCACACAAAGAAGCCGAAGACCGCGATGGCCACCGAGCTGAACGCGACCGCCGTGTAGCCGAAGACGCGCTTGCGCGCAAAGGTCGAGATGACCTCCGAGATCACGCCCATGCCGGGCAGAATCATGATGTAAACGGCCGGGTGCGAGTAGAACCAGAACAGGTGCTGGAAGAGTATCGGGTCGCCGCCCTTGGCCGGGTCGAAGACGCCGATGCCGAGGAAGCGCTCAAGCAGCACCAGCACAATCGCAATCGCCAGCACCGGCGTGCCCAGCACCATCAGGATGGAGGCCGCGTAGTTGGACCACACAAAGAGCGGCAGCCGGAACCACGTCATGCCCGGCGCGCGCATCTTGTGAATGGTCACGATAAAGTTCAGCCCGGTAAAGATCGAGCTGAAGCCGGCGACAAAGATCGCCAGCCCGGTACTGAGCACGTTGGTGTTCACATAGTGCGTCGAGAGCGGAGTGGTGAAGGTCCAGCCCGTGTCCACGCCGCCGGCGGCCATGGTGTAAATCATCATGATGCCGCCGGCGATATAGAGATACCAGCTCAGCAGGTTGATCTTCGGCAGCGCCAGGTCCTTCGCTCCGATCATGATCGGCATCAGGAAGTTGCCCAGCGTGGCCGGCACCGACGGCACCAGGAACAGGAAGATCATGATGATGCCGTGCATGGTGAACACCTTGTTGTAGGTGTCCGTGGCCATCAGGTCCGCCTGCGGCGTGAGCAATTCCAGCCGGATCAGCCCGGCAAGCGCGCCGCCGATGGCAAAGAAAAACGTGATCGAGATCAGGTAAAGAATTGCGATCCGCTTGTGATCGCCGGTCAAAAGCCAGCTCAGAAGTCCATTCTCCCTGGAGAGGAAATTGTCCTTCGGAATGCGGGCCGTTGACTGGTCGGGAAGACTGACAATCGTAGCGCTGCTCATTGTGTCACCGTCCCTTTCGCCGCGGGCGCGGCAGGCTTAGGCGTCGAAGCTGTCGTGGCCTTGCCCTCGCTCTCCGGCAGCAAACCGGTTGTGTTCAGCGTCTGCTCGACGCGGTAGTTCGAGTTCAACGATTTGATGTATTCCACCAGGTCAATTACGCCGTCCTCGCTGATCTGCCCCTGGTAGGTGGGCATGATCGGCACATAGCCTTCCGTGATGTGGTCGGAGGGGTTCAGGATCGCCTGCCGCAGGTACGCCTCATCGACCGTCGCTTCCGTGCCGTCGGCCAGCCGCAGCTTCGAGCCGTAGACATTGGCAAGACTCGGCCCGCGCGCGTCCGGCCTGCCGCTGTGGCAGGCGTTGCAGCTCAGGCTGGCAAAGAGCCGCTCGCCGTTCTGCGCCAGGCTCATGCCGCTGGTGGACCCGGCCAGCCACTTCTCGTAATCCTCCGGCGTCATCACGTAGACTTCGCCGGTCATGTGCGAGTGATCCGTTCCGCAATACTGCGTGCAGAAGAGGTGATACGTGCCGGGCTGCGTCGCCTCAAACCACACCGTCGTGTAGCGTCCCGGAATCGCCTCGCGCTTTACGCGAAAGGCGGGAATCGAGAAGCTGTGAAAGACATCCTGCGAGATCAGCGTCAACTGGATCGGCCGTCCCGTGGGAATGTGCAGCGCGTCGATCTCGTGCTGCCCGCCCGGATGCTCGACCTTCCACATCCACTGCTTGCCCACCACGTAGATGTTCATCGCATTCGCCGGCGGCGTGTAAATGCGGAAATAAAGCAGCGAGCCCCAGACAAACATGATTAAAAAGAGGCCCAGAGGAATGATCGTCCAGGTGGCTTCGAGCAGCGTCGATCCCTCGATCTGCACCGCCACCGGATGGCGCTTCTTGTTGTAGAGGATCGAGAAGCTCACCACCAGCAGCACCACGATCGCAAGGCCCGCAACGCTCACCAGAAGGATGAAGAAGTAGAGCGCATCCATCTGCGGCGCGATCGTCGACGCCTCCGGCGGGAAGAGCGGGAAGTTCTTCATCCAGTTAACGAGAAATTGCCAGAGTACTGGGCTGATATGATCCATTCCGTTATCCGTTCACCTTGGTTGCTGTGGGCTGGGAAGCCTTGGCCTGCCGTGCATCCTTTACGTCCTTGCGGAACATCAGGAACATGAAGCCGCCCAGGATGAGAACCGTAAGCAGGCCGCCTGCCTGCACCACGCGGGCCACAATCAGCGAATGCGTATTCGTGGCCGGGTCGTAGTGGTAGCAGTAGGTCAGAATGTTGTCCACCGGCGAGCCGATGCGATTGTCCGAAGCCTCGGCCAGCCCCAGGCGCAGGTCCTTCGGGCTGTATTCCACGCCCATGTAGTACTGCGCGATTTTGCCTTGCGGCGTGATGATCTGGATGGCGCTGGCGTGCGCGAACTGCGTCAGCTTGCCGTCCGGCCCCGGAATCTTCGTGTAGCGGAAACCGACAGCACTGGTCAGCGCGTCGATATTCGGCTGCGTGCCGGTCATAAAGTGCCAGCCGGAGGCCGTCTCCGGCTGTCCGTAGCGCCTCAGGTAGTAAGCCTTCTTCGACGCCGCCAGATCGGTCCCTTCCGTCGGATCGATGCTGACCACAAGGATGTTGAAGTCGCGTCCCGGCTTTTCATCCACCATCAGCAGCGCGCTTACCAGACCCTCCAGTTCCTCCGAGCACAGCATCGGGCAGCGATAGTAGACCAGCGCGAGAATCGCCGGTTTCGCGCCGAAGAAGCTGGCCAACTGCACCTGCCTGCCGGTCTCGTCGGTAAAGGTCAGGTTCAGCGGCAACTGTTCGTTCAGCCGCTGCGAGATGCCCACCTTGCTCAGAATCGACGACTTCTTGTTGATCGGTCCCATCTCCTTGAAGGCATAACCGGAGACCTGCGCAAAGAGCGACGGAACAAGCACAAGCGCCAGGCCCGCGGTGCAGATGGCCCCGCGAAAGACGCTCCGAATTGTGCCCTGCCACAACATGATCCCTGCTCCCTTACTGTTTCAACCGTGCGTGAACTTGCCCTTTGCGATTCCGCCGTACCCTTTCAGCCCATCCTTGCGTTTTTTCTGCCGCAAGGGTGGAATCCAGAACTTACTGCCCCTCCGGCTTCGCCAGCGCGGCCGCCCGCTGCGCCGCCTCCTGCTGGTCGAGAGCCGTCGGCGCAAATCCATCCGTCAGCGGCGCCGTCACCACCGGAACTTTATCGCCGAACATCGGCTTCTCCGTCTCCACCGCCGGAGCCACCGGCAGGCCGCGCTGCGCAATCAGCTCCATCGCGCGCTCAATCGGAATCCTTACCTTGCCCGGCTGCCCGTCAATCGTCGAATAGTGATCGAGCAGCAGGTCCTCGCGCGCGTGCAGGTCGGCGATATCCTGGTTGCCGTTGTCCGTCAGCAGCCGCGGCGCGGGAAACTGCTGTGTCAGTTGCGCCACCTTGCTCTGCAGCTCGGGATCGTTCGGCATGTTGCCAAGCTCGCGCACGTCGGCCACCCTGGCCCATTTCGAGGTCGGCCCGTCTTCCTTGTTCAGCACCACGTTGATGGCCTTGCCGATGCCCCAGCAGAGCACTCCCGCCACCGCCACCAGAATGCTCAGCCCGGTCAGGAAGACCACGATCCCCGTGACGCGCACATCCGAGCGCTCATAGCCGTGCGAAGTGTCGATCTTTTCCGGACCATGCTCGGAATTGTGCCCCGAATTGTGAGAAGAGTCAGGCGTGTGCATGTTCAGGCTCCAGAATCTCCGCCAGGTGCGGGTCGTTGGTCTGCACGACAGGGCGAGACTTCAACTGAATCGCGAAATAGACGACCCAGAAGGACAGCATCGCGACAGGCACTGCAATGTACTCCAGGATTCCCCAGCTAAAGTGCAGGTTGCGGGAGGCGTCCTTGAAGCTCGGCTCGATCAGCCAGAAGAGGTCGAAGGCCTTGGCGAAGATCATCCACTGGCAGACGCGGATCAGCCGCTTCTTGTTGCGCTTCAGGTCGCGCGAGAGCAGCAGCGTGAACGGAATCAGCCAGTGAAAGATGAAGTCCAGCGTGATGATGATGCCCCAGCCGCCGCGAATGCGGTCCAGGTACCAGTTGATCTCCTCCGGCAGATTGCCGGACCAGATAATCAGGAACTGCCCGAAAGCGATATAGATGTTCAGCATGACCCAGGCAAAGGTGAACTTGCCGAGGTCGTGCTGCTCGGTCTGGCGCAGCAGCGTCTTGATGGGCTCGAATTGCGAGAGGCTGAGCGCGATGAGAATCGAAAACGCCAGAACCTGATAACCTTGCCCGACAAGGAAAAGCAGCCCGTAGACCGACGAGTACCAGGTCACATCGAGCGACATGACCCAATAGATCACCGCGACGGTCATCGTGACCGAATAGATCACAATGCCGATACCGCTGATGTTCTCGAATTTTTTAATCCAGTACGGCGTATTTCCCGCCGAATCCGCGTCGCGCTTAAGGCCGAGCGAGTTCAGCCGCCACGTATACCAGCCCCAGATGGCAAAGCAGATCAGGTTCACCCATATGAACGACACCGGATTCAGCATCGGCGCTTTGAAGTGGATGTAATGATCGATCGCCGTCACCTGTTCCTGCGTGATCTGGCCCAGCGAGAGCGCCTTATCGACGATCCCGTGATTGGCCCACATGTAGAGCTTGCCCTGCCAGATGGCAATCGGAATCCAGAAGAGAAAGACCAGCGGCAGCGTGCGGCTCATGGCTTCGAGCGGCCGGCGCAGCAGCAGCCCCCACTTGCCGCCCGAGCAGTACTGCACCATCAGCATGGCCAGGCCGCCTACCGCAAAGCCGAAGGTCAGCGTGAGCCCCAGCAGCCAGCCGCGCAGCAGGTGATTCCAGCCGAGGCCGTCCTGCCCCTGGCCGAGGAAGCCCAGGATCACAGCGATAACGGCGAAGATCACGCCCACAATCAGAGCGCGCGTCTTCCACGTGTCCACGACAGCGGGCGCGCTCAGATCGGCGGGCAGCGTCTTCGAGTGTGTTTCGTGAGCCATCGATTCTCGTCCTTAAAAGTCTCGTCCTAAAAATTCCTGCTCTGGTTTCCTGCTCTTGACTCAGCCTTGCCTTGCCGCGCTTACTGGGTTGCTCCCGCTCCGGTCTTGCCTGCGGGAAGCGGGTGCATGGGAATCTTGATGAGCGGGTCCGCCGGATTGGCCGGAGCCATTGCCGGTGTTCCTTCCTTCGCAACCGGCGGATACGCCTGCACCGCCGTTGCGGGAAGCGCCCACGGCTGCGCGAAGCTCGCCGGCAATCCCTCCTCCGCCGCGATCTCCTTCAGGCTTTTTACCGGCACGCCCGCCGGAACGTCATTCATCGCCGCCGCCTGGCTGAGCTGCAGCGCGCGAATGTACGCCGCCACGGCCCAGCGATCCGTCGGCGTCAGTTGCGCCGAGTAATCCGGCATGGCGCCGTAGCCGTGCGTCATCACCCAGAAGTAGTGCGAGAGCGGCTGCGCCATGCGCACCTCGTCGTGCAGGTTGGCCGCGGGCTTGTAGCCGCGCATCACGATCTCGCCCAGCCCGTTGCCCACGCGCGAATGGCACGGCGTGCAGTAGATGTTGAAGCGCTCCTGCCCGCGCCGGAGCAGCGTCATCGTTACCGGCGAGAGCTCGGCGGGAAGCTGGTCGCGTTCTTCGCGATAGCCGTTCGCGCCCTCGACCACGCCGGTGTAAAAGTAGCTGTCGTCGTCGAGCTGCCCGCGCGCCACGGTGTTGACCACCTGCGGCCGCGCGCCGCGCCCATCAGGAAAAACCGCTGAGCCGCGCTGCGGAAAAATCTTTGGCTCGTTGTGCATATCCTGGCGGCAACCGACGAGGACAAGCAACGCCGAAAGCGACGCCAGCGCCAGCACAGCGCGAGAGGCGGAACCCTGAACCCTGAACCCTGTACCCTGTACCCTGTTCATCAGTACTCCACCTCCACGATCGAAACCGGCTCCAGTGTTTCGAGGAATGCCCTGGTTTCCATCAGGTCGAACTTGGGGTCCAGCGCCTCAAGGCACAGGAAGAATTTGTCGTCCGTGGCTCCCGTGCGGAAGTTCGGCGCGTTAAAGAGCGGATGATACGGCTCCGGCAATCCGCACAACGCAAACATTCCATAGCAAGCCGAAAGACCGGCCCAGAGAATCGTCCACTCGTACGCCGGAACCACGAAGGCCGGCCACGAATACGTGGGACGCCCGGCGGCATTGATCGGATAGGCCAGCGTCGAGATCCATGTCTCCAGCAGAAACATCGCCGTCAGGCCCATCAAGCCGCCGATGAGCGTAATCAACGGCACCTTGTTGCGATGGAAGCCAATCGCCTCGGCCGCTTCTTCCACCGGGTAGGGCGTATAGCAATCCAGCCGCCGCCATCCGTCCTGGTACGACTTCTGCGCCGCGCGCACCAGATCGGAGGGCGTGTCGAATTCAGCCAGCAGACCGTAAATTCCTTCACGAGGAGGCATCAGCGTCCATCTCCCGCCGCCGCTTCTTTGGGCTTGATCTTCGCCCCCGGCAGCATCAGCTTGATTTCATTCATCGGAATCATGGGCGCGAAGCGCACGAACAGCATGAAGAGCGCCAGGAACAAGCCCACCGTTCCGAAGAATGTCATGTAATCCCACTTGGTTCCGCGATACGTGCCCCAGGCCGAGGGCAGGAAGTCGCGGTAAAGACTGGTAACGATGATGACGAAGCGCTCAAACCACATGCCCGTGTTCACGATGATCGAAAGAATGAACATATAGGTCATGTTGACGCGCAGCTTGCGCGACCACAGCGTGGTCAGCGGAATAAACAGGTTGCAGGTGAGCAGCAGCCAGTAGGACCAGCCCATCGGCCCGAAGGCGCGGTTCCAGAAGGTGAAGGCCTCCCAGTGGTCCGCCGAGTACCAGGCCATGAAGGCTTCCATGCCGTAGCCGTAGGCCACGATGAACCCGGTCGTCAGCATGAGCTTGCCCATGTTGTCGATGTGGCGCTCCGTCACCAGCGATTCCAGGTGATAGAACTTGCGCAGCGGAATGGCCAGCGAGAGCACCATGGCAAAGCCTGAGTAGATGGCGCCCGCAACGAAGTACGGCGGGTAGATCGTCGTATGCCAGCCGGGCAGAACCGCCACGGCGAAGTCGAAGCTGATGACCGTGTGTACCGAAAGCACCAGCGGCGTGGCCAGGCCGGAGAGCAGCAGCGCGGCCGTCTCATAGCGCGCCCAGTGCCGCACCGAGCCGCGCCAGCCCAGCGAAAGCAGCCCGTAGAACCACTGCACCAGCGGATGCTTCGCCCGGTCGCGCAGCGTGCCGAAGTCCGGCACCATGCCCATGTACCAGAAGACCACCGAGATCGTCGCGTAGGTCGAAACCGCGAAGACATCCCACAGCAGCGGCGAGCGGAACTGCGGCCATACCGTCATGGTGAACGGCAGCGGGAAGAGCCAGTAACCCAGCCACGGGCGGCCCACGTGGATCAGCGGGAACAAACCTGCGCAGATGACGGCGAAGATCGTCATCGCCTCCGCGAAGCGGTTGATCGCGTTGCGCCAGCCCTGCTTGAAGAGCAGCAGAATCGCCGAGATCAGCGTGCCCGCGTGGCCGATGCCGATCCACCAGACGAAGTTGATGATGGCAAAGCCCCAGGCCACCGGCTGCGTAATCGCCCAGATGCCCACGCCCTTGAGAAAGAGCCATACAAGGGCGACCATCAGCATCGTGGCGCCGGCGCCGCCGACGGCAAAGAAGGCGAACCACCCCATCGGCGTGTGCGGCGTCAGCACAATATCGCTGATCTTCGCCGTGACGGACTTGAAGGTCTGTCCCTGTTCTATAACCCGGAACTCGCCGGTGGCCGGATCGATCCGCCGCTCGTATTCGGGATTGCCTGGTTTCAGTTCGCTCGTTGCCATCGTGGCCTTAACCCTTTACCGGCGCATATTCCACCGGCGTCTCTTCGAGTTCGCTGTTCGGATTGATGACCGCGGCCACATACGTCGTCCGCGGGCGGGTATTCAGATCGGCGAGCAGTTGGTAGCTGCGCTCGTTGGCTCGCAGCTTAGCCACCTTGCTGTTCTTATCGTTGAGGTTGCCGAAGGTGATCGCCCTGGTGGGGCAAGCCTGCTGGCAGGCGGTAATGATCTCCCCGTCCTTGATCGCGCGGTTGTCCTTGTCCGCGTCGATCTTGACCGCCTGGATGCGCTGGATGCAGTAGCTGCACTTCTCCATCACGCCGCGCGAGCGCACCGTCACGTCCGGGTTGCGCATCAGCTTCAGGCTCTCCGTCTCGTAATCAGAAAAGAGCAGGAAATTGAAGCGCCGCACCTTGTACGGGCAGTTGTTCGAGCAGTAGCGCGTGCCCACGCAGCGGTTGTAGACCATCACGTTGAGCCCCTCGGGCGAGTGCACCGTCGCGCCTACCGGGCAAACCTCTTCGCACGGCGCGTTCTCGCACTGCTGGCAGGTCATCGGCTGGAAGTGCGCCCGCGGCGCGGCCAGGTCGCCCTCGAAGTACGTGTCGATGCGAATCCACTGCATGTCGCGGCCGATGCGCACCTGCTGCTTGCCCACCACCGCGATGTTGTTCTCCGCGTAGCAGCTCACGATGCAGGCGTTGCAGCCCGTGCAACTGGCCATGTCAATCGACATGCCCCACGCGTTGGCTTCGGTGTAAGTCCAGTTCGGGAACAGAGAAGTACTCATGTTGGTCTTCTCTCGGTCAAATCCCTCGTTGGCAAACCCCGGGTCCGCTTTGTACTGATCGAGCGTCGCGTAGCGGATGATCGCGCGCTCGCCGAGCGCTTCATCGGCTTCGAGTGAATTGTTGCCGTTGCCCTGGCCGCCAAAGAGCTTCGAGCGGTGATCCTGATAGTGGCTCTTGGTAATCGCCACGCCCCACTTGCCATCCACCTTCCTGATGGAGCCCGTCTCGTAAAACGGCGCGTCACTCGCGCGGATCAGGTAAGCATTGAAGCCCGCGCCCGATCCCACGCGTCCCGCGTACGAACGGCCATAGCCGAGATAGACCGTGACCGAATTATCCGGATGCCCCGGCGAGACAACCACGGGAGCCTTCACCTTGCGGCCGTTCACCGTCAGCTCGACAATGTCTTCTTCCTCAACCCCGAGCTTTGTCAGCGTCGCGCCCGAAATAATCGCCGCATTGTCCCAGCACAGGCTGATGACCGGTTTGGGCAGCTCCTGCAGCCAGCCCACATTCGAGAAGCGCCCGTCGTAGATATTCGGGTCGGGCCGGAAGATGATCTCGATCGCATCCTTCGACGAAGGCGTTGGAACTTTTCCATTGAAGGCCGCAGCGCTCGCCGTCGCCGGCAGGGCCGTATCGGCAATCCAGCCATCATGCAGCGCCTTGCGCCATCCCGTCTCGAAGTCGCCCTTGATATTTGCCTTCTGCGTCTCGCGCACCGCATCATACGGGCTCAGCAGCGGCTCATTCAGCAGCAACTGCAAAATCTGGTGCGCCGACTTGCCGCCGTAGAGCGGATCGATGAGCGGCTGCACGATGCTGATTGTCCCGTCGTAGCTGCGCGCGTCCGACCACGACTCCAGCATGTGCGCCGCCGGAATATGCCAGTTCGAAATCTGCCCGGTCTCGTCCACATGCAGGCCCAGATGCGCCGTCACCTTTGCCTTATTGAAAGCTGTGGCAAATTCGAGATCGGCAGGCGCGTTGTAGATCGGATTGCTGTTCAGCATCACCAGCCAATCCACCTTGCCCGCATTCAAATCCGCAGCCAGCGCCTTCATATCGGCAATCTGGTCGCTCGGCAGCGGGTTGATCGACTGCGTAATCAGCACCGTCTTGCCCACATTGCCCAGCGCCTGGTTGATCGCGGCCGCGAGCGCCGTAACCGAAGCATCCTGGTACAGCCCCGGAATCACCGCGCTCTTGCCCGCATTCGCCTTCAGATCCTTGGCCAGCGCAGCCAAAAAGTTTTGCTGTTCGCCGGTCCACGCATAGCTCGGAGCGGAAACTCCCGCCACGCCAACCGCCGCCGCAAGCGCAGCCGCAAAGGCCGGAATCTCGCTGGCCCGCAGACCTAAACGGTGCTCCGCCTTCATGCCGGTCGTCGTCGTCGAAGACTCGACCGCATAAACCCGGTTCAGGTTGTCGGGAGTCTTGCGCCGCTCGGCATAATCGCGCACCAGCTTGTGGAAGCCGGGATAGGTCGCGCCCGAAAGAAAATCCGCATCGAGCGAAACGATGACATCCGCGCCGGAGAGCGCATACTGCGTCCACGTCGCGCCGGTCAGCGCCGTTCCCACAGCCGCCGGATCGTACTGCACCAGCTTCGCCCTGGGATAAGCCTTCTGCACCTCCGACCACTGCCGCGCCAGCGTCGGCGAAGTGATCGTTGCGCTCAGGAAATAGATACCCGTCCCGTCTTTCGACGCGCTCACCGCATCCTGCAAGGCTTGGGCGAACTCCTGGTACTCGCGGTTCTCGCCGTCATAGAGCACCTTCTGCGAACGGTCCGGATCGTAAAGGTCCAGCAGCGTTCCCTGCGTAAAGACATCCGAAGAGCCCTGGTTGTATGTGTGCTCCGGATTGCCGTCCACCTTGATCGGCCGGTAGGAATCCGCCTTCACCAGCGTCGGAATCGCGCCCGTCACAAACGGATGCGCGCTCGCAAAGTAATTCGGCCTGCCGAGGATCAAATCCTCCGGCGCCTTCACGTAGGGATAAATCGTCTCCTCGGGCTGCTTGGTGCAACCGGCCAGCCCGGCCAGCGCCATCGACGCGCCCATGAGCTTCATAAACCCGCGCCGCGAAACCGGATCGACCCACTCCTGCGCCGAGGCCGGGAACTCGCGCTCCACGGCCGCCTGAAACTCCGGCGTATCGGCCAGCTCATCCACCGAGCGCCAATAGCGTTTCCCTTTCGCGTTTTTCAGCTTCTCGCGCACCTGAACCAGCGTCATCGGCTCCTGCATCGGTTCCTGCACCGGCTCCAGCCTCGAATTTTGCCTCGAATCCGGCCCTGAATCCTGTGCGGCCACGGCAGCCTGCGGATTGTTCTCGAATTGATCCACGCCGCTCCCCATCGTGTTGCTCGTAGTGCTCTCCGGCTTATCCATAAGGCTGCTCATCGGTGGCAAACCTCGCAGCTTGTCAGGTCGCGCGGATTGCGAATCTTGTACGCCTTCAGCAGGAAATGCCCCAACTGATCCTGGCTGGTGAACTTCTGGTAGCTTGCCGGTATCGGCACCGGAACCGGGGCCGCCTCGCCGAGCACGCCGGGCTCCGACGAAGCGCCGGGCTCCGCCGCGGCCTGGAACATCGCCACCTGCGGCCCGGATTGGGTCGGGTCCGTTGTCGTGCAGTCCACCGACTGCGCCGTCGGAATGCCTTCCTGCTCCTGCTTCACAGAACACCACACAGGCCGGTCCTCGCTCGGCTTTTCCCACGCCATGTTGTAGATTTCACTCGTCGGCCGCAGGTTCTTTGCCGGATTCCGGTGGCAGTTCAGGCACCACTCCATCTGCAGCGTGTTCTGCGCATACATCAGCGGCATCTCGTCCACGCGCCCGTGGCAGGTGGCACAGCCGATGCCTTTATTCACATGGATTTCATGGTTGAAGTAGGCGAAATCAGGAAGGTCATGCACGCGAATCCAGGGAATCGACTGCCCCGTCGCCCAGCTCTGCCGCACCGGCTCAAGAATCTGCGCATCGGTCCAGATCTGCGCATGGCAGTTCATACAGGTCCGGGTCGGCGGAATACCGGCGTAGCTCGAGTCCTCCACCGTCGTGTGGCAGTACTGGCACTGCAGGCCCAGTCCTGCAACATGGTGCTTGTGGCTGAACGGCACCGGCTGCTCCGCGCGCTGCCCCTGCCGCGTAACCCAGGGCGAGCGCTGCAACTGGTCGAGCGTAACGCCAAGGGCGATTACGATCAGCCCCGTCAAAACCAGGCTCATGCGGGCCAGGCCGTTGGAGCTGCGGTCAAATATCTGCGCCATGAATGCTATCCCTGATTCTTAGTGCGCTTATGAGGACGGGCGGCGCGGTACAACAGAACAACGGGCACACCCGGCGTGCTTGCCTGCTGCTTGCTTGTTTCTTGCTGGTTTTGTGAGGAGAGGCTGGGATTACTCGGGAAGGCGCGCCGCTCCGAAGAATCACTATAGCAGCGCTGTTGCGCCGCGATTCTCCCAGCGACCACTTTCTACCAAAAAAATTTGCTACGCGTCCCAATATGTAATCCGATGAAAAGAAATGAATTGCGAATGATAAATCCACGCCCTGGCCGCTCAAGCACATCCCGGAGAAGTCACGTACCAGAGGGTGGTATTTTTCAGCCATCAACCCTACCACGGAAGACCACACATTCGTCAATGGCGTTTTTTACTTGGGGATTTTTTGCGGGAATTCCCGCAAAAATTGCGGAAAAATGAGCCTTCCCCGGCCGTCCGGAACCCCGTTTCCGCCACGTTTTCCACAAGAACCGGCGTGTCTTTCTGCCAACTTCTCTATCCCGTGAATGCCGGGTGGCGGGCACGCAAAAGCCGGGTGCCCATCCTTGCGGCGTTTTTGTCTTTGCCGCAAGGGTGGAATCACAAAAACCTCAGCGCGCCTTCTGCCGCGGCAGGCTCAGCAGCTCCCGCACCAGCGCGCACAGCCGTCCCAGGTCGCTCAGCGCATCGCGCCCCACCACGCGCGCCGAGTCGCCGTAATGCCCCTCCGCGGCAAGGTAAAGAATGTTCGTCAGCCCCTGCAGCGGGTTGTTGATGTTGTGCGCGAGCTGGTTGGCCATGGCCGCCTGCGCCAGCAGCCCGGCGCGCTCCAGCAGCAGCTTCTGCTGGCGGATCTGCCGCACGCCGGTGGCCGCAAAATCGGCCAGAATCTCCAGCATGTGCAGGTCGTCGCGGTCAAAGGCCGCCTCGCGCTCGTGCGCCAGGATGTAAAACGTTCCCCGCGCCTCGTCCGTCTGCCAGGGAAACATCAGCCCATCGGTCACCGGCGGCGCCGTAATGCCCAGCAGGTCGAAATAGCGCTTGGAGGCGCGCACATGCTGCGGACGACCACGCTCAAGGCAGATGCTGCACCCGGTCGGATAGTGCGGAAAGACCGCGTTATACATTCCCGAGTAGCGCCCCGCCACGGCAACCCAGTGGTAATAGGCGTCTTCGGTGCGGTCTTCTTTTTCCAGGCTGATGGCCGAGCTGTCCGCGCCGCAGATCTCCACCGCCGTCTCCACCAGCACCTGCAGCACGGTCTCCGGATGCTCGGTGAGGGCGTGGGCAATCCGCCGCATTCCTTCCGGCAGCGCCGTCACGTCGCGCACGCGCACCGGCCGCGCCGCAAAAAAGGAATCCGCCTGGAGATCGTTCACCTCCAGCCCGGTATCGGCAATCAAAGCGGAGAACGCTGTCATGGGAACCTCGGCCGTTGGTTCTTTTCCGCGTTCCATCTTCCGGCGGCTTACCGTGTTCCTATAATTGAGCCCAATCGCCGCCATACGTCAAGAGGGCCGGCGCGGCCGCTGGAACCGCCCGCATCCTTTCTGCGTATGCTATTTCGTTCGAGGAGGCTCACCATGTATTGCAGCGGATGCGGTTTTGCTTTAGCGCAGGGGCAGGCGGCCTGCCCACAGTGCGGCCGTCCCGTCCCGGCGCCAATTCCCGGTCCGGTCCCGCCCATCCCCGGCTTCGAGTTCCAGATCCAGAGCTATGCCGGCAAGATTCGCGCCCTCAGCATCGTCTGGTTTGCCTATGCGGGCCTCACGCTGCTCTTCGGCTTCCTCATGCTGACCTTTGCCAATGCCCTCCTTATGCACCGCTTTGGGCCCTCATGGATGTTCAGCCCGTGGAATTTCGGCATGGGCAATGGACCATTCGAGAACAACTGGTTCGCCCTTGCCATCCTGCGCTTTGCCTGGGTCGCCATCTTCTTTCGCGCCGCGCTGGCTGTCGCCGCCGGGTGGGGCCTCTACGAGCGCACTTCCTGGGGCCGCGTTGTCGCCGTGATTGCCGCGGTCTTCAGTCTGCTGAAGTTTCCGTGGGGCACAGCGCTGGGCATCTGGACGCTGGTGATGCTGCTCGGCTACCGCAATACGACGCTCTACGACCGGTTGCCGCAGAGCTGAGAATAAGGGACACCCGGCAGTTTCAGCGGAGCGGGCAAAAAGCAACCGCAGATTCTTCGGCTGCGCAGGCCACAAAAAGCGTGACCTGCTTCGATCAGGATGACAATTATATTGTAAATAAATATAAATAAACAAGATAATTTTCTGCTATTCTCTATACAAGTCCTGCACAGATACGAGGATTCAAGGACTTACGGAAAAAATCTACACGGAAACTGCACAGAACGGAATAAAACGCAGGAGGCAACATGGCGTTTGTTACCGAGAAAGAGGAGCTGAAACCGGGCCTGATTCTCTTTCGGCGCGGCGACGTGGACCATCGCATGTGGTATTGCCGCATGAAGATGCCGAAGGCCGACCGCTATAAAACGGTTTCGCTCAAAACAACGGATAGAGAAGCGGCGCGGGAACGCGCCTTCGATCAAGACGCGGACGTGCGGTTTCGTATCAAGCACGACGTTCCTGTATTCAATCGTCCCTTCCGCGACGTGGCGCACGAGTATCTGTTGACGCAGGAGGCAAGAGCGAAGCGCGGCGAGATCAGCGTTGCCCGTCCGAAGAAACTCCGTGCCGTCATCGAAGGCACGTTAGACAGGTACGCCGGTTCCACGCAGGTACACCTTATCGGGGACGAGCGTTGGGGCGGCTACCCGGCATGGCGGCGGGAGAACGGCGCGGGACGCCACCGGCGCAATGGAGTTCGGGAAGTCAGCGCAGACACAGCGCAGATCTTCGCAGACCATGAAGCCGAGCGCCGCACTAAGGTTCAGCAGACTTTGGGTATCCGGGTTTTGAAACCGATTGAAGTCAAACCTTCCAAAGAGCGGGTAATTCCTTTTATTAGCGATTCCACCATCCGCTTCGAGATGTCGATTTTCGGGGCGATTATGAACTATGCGGTGAAGAAACGCTATGTCCCTGCCAGCCAGCGTTTCGACGAGCGCCCCAAACTCAAGACGATGCGGCGTGACGAGTTCACGCTGGAGGGAATACCGCAAGCTCCACACCGTAGGCCGCAAGTGGATTGGTGAGGCGGATAAACCTTCGAGCACTTGGTATCGCACCGTCACCTACAACATGATTCTGATTGCCTGCAATACAGGTATGAGGCCAGCGGAGATGAAGAATCTCCGCTGGCGTGACATCATGCCTGCAAAAGACCGCGAGGGACGAGAGATTGTTGTGCTGTTCGTACAGGGGAAGGGCAAGTCGCGCAAGCTGGTTGCTCCCAAGAGCGTTGGAGATTATTTAGAGCGCATCCGCGTGATCTCCAAAGCAACGCAACCAGAGGATAGAGGGTTTACCAACGTCACGGGCAAGCCTGCAAAGACTCTCTACAATTCCCTGATTGCCGATCTTCTGAACGAGGCGAATCTGCGCGAAGGCACGCAAGGCGTTCCGCGCTCTACTTATTGCTTCCGGCACACCTACGCCACGCTTCGCTTGCAGGAAGGCGTGGACGTGTATTTCCTCGCCGAGCAGATGGGAACTTCCGTC
>JASHPD010000141.1 GCA_030038315.1 Acidobacteriaceae bacterium | reverse complement strand
TTTCGACCTGCTCGGTGCGCGCGCCACCTGCATCCCCGCGCGCCGCGCTCTCAGCGTGAATCCTTCAACTCTCATGAGAGAAGAATAAAAGTCAGATTCCCAAACCCGCCTCAAACCGCGCACTCGTATCGCAGTCCACGGTAAGCACCTTGAGCAGCTCCTCGGAATCGGTAATGGGCGGCAAACACGTGCGGCCGCGGCAAATGATCGCCCACACATCCGCATCCTTCGGCGCAGGAACCCTTAGCAGCATCTCTCCCAGCGCATCCGGAATGCCGCCCGGTTCAAGCCGCCACGGCCCAATCCGCGTAACCGTCTTGTTCACGGCATAGCGCGCCACGGCAAGCGCCTCAAGCCGCGCAGCCTCCGGTCCGGAGCCGACAATCACCACTTCCACCGGATCGAGCAGCAGCCGCTCCAGCGCCAGCCCATAGCTGCCCGCATAAAGCCCAAAGTGCTCCACAATCCCCGCAAATGAAGCCAGCGTATCTTCCGCAATCTCGCGGTACTCCGCTTTGCCGGAAAGCGCCTCCAGCCGCAGCAGCGCCGATGCGGCCGTAGGATTTCCCGCCGGAGTCGGCGTATCCTGCAGCGGCTTGCGCCGCGCGGCCAGCGCGCCCAGCGTTGCGCTTCCCTCAGCTTTCTCCGTGTCGTAGAAGGCTCCAGCCGTGCGGTCATAGAAACGCTCAATCATCGCATCCGCCAGCTTCACCGCGGTGTGATAGTGCTCCATTCGCCCGCTCGCAAACCACGCATCCATGCACGCATGAATCGTAAAAGCATAGTCATCCAGCGTTCCGGCAATGCGTTCGCCAGGCGCGCCCGCTGCCGAATCCGGATACGCAATCACGTGAGCCAGCAAAGCATTCCCATCCCACGCCTCACCCAGCAGCCGTTTCAGCGTCAGCAGCGCAAACTCGCGCGCCTCATCCAGCCGCAGCACGCGCGCCGCCTCAAGATACGCCGTCACCGCCATTGCATTCCACGCGGTATAGAGCGTGCGGTCGATAAACGGCGTGGACCGCAGCTTGCGCGCCGCAAAGAGCTTCTCTTTCGCCGCGGCAATCAGCGTTTCCACTTCGTCCACACTCTTGCCCGTAGCCTTCGCCACCTGCTCCGGCGTGTGCTTAATGTGCAGTACATTCTTCGCTGGGTTGTGGTGCATATCCCCCAGTTCGCCAATGTTGAGCCACATCGAAGCCACGGCCAGCTCATCGGCATTCAGCACCGCGCGCGCCTCGTCCAGCGTCCAGGTAAAGTAGTCGCCGTCGTCATCGAGATCGATATCCGCATCCTGCGAGGCATAAAAACCGCCGCGCTCGCGGTCCGTCATCGTCGTGTCCAGCCATCCGATCATCTCCAGCGCGGTCCTGCGAAAATTCTCCCGCACAAAACTCTGGAAACCGTGCACATAGTTCCGCAAAAGCTCCGTGTTGTCATAGAGCATCTTCTCGAAGTGCGGCACCACCCACCGCTCATCCACGCTGTAACGATGAAACCCTCCGGCAAGCTGGTCATAGACGCCGCCTTTGGCCATCTTTTCGAGCGTCACAACAAACGCCTCGCGCGCCTGCTCGTTGTCGCGACTCACTGCAATCTCAAGGAGCAAGTCCAGCACCGCCGGATGCGGAAACTTCGGTTGCGAGCCAAACCCGCCATGCCGCGGATCAAACTTCGCCAGCGCCGATCCGGCAATCTGGTCCACCAGCGCAAGCGTCAGCTCACCCGACCCACGCCCGGAAAAACTTTCATTATGCTCAATCGCCGCCATCACGCTCGCAGCCGACTCCAGCGCCTCATCGCGGCGCTCCTGCCACACCTGCGCCATCGTCAGCAGCACGCGCCCAAACCCAGGCCGCCCATAGCGATCATCGCGCGGAAAATACGTTCCCCCAAAAAACGGCCGGCCATCCGGCGTAAGAAACGCCGTCAGCGGCCACCCTCCCTGCCCGCTGATCGAAGAAACCGCCGCCTGGTAGCGCGCGTCCACATCCGGCCGCTCATCGCGGTCCACCTTCACGGCAACATAATGGTCGTTAATGATGCGCGCCAGCTCGGCGTCTTCATAAGACTCGCGGTCCATCACGTGGCACCAGTGGCACCACACCGCGCCAATGTCCAGCAGGATGGGCTTATTCTCCGCCTGCGCACGCGCAAAAGCCTCTTCGCCCCACGCCTGCCACTGCACAGGCTGGTGCTGCGCCGAACGCAGATAAGACGACCGCGCGTGCTGCAACGAATTCCGTTCGGAGCCGGCAGGGGAAGTATCCTCAAACATGGGTATGAGGATACATGGGGAGTGCGCGCGCAGACCAGAGTCCGCGCGCATTTCTGTTTATTCCGCCAATTCCGCCTCAATCGCCGTCGTCAGCGTCGGGTTGAAGGGATCGGTATCCGGCGCATAGCGGCTCACCACCTCGCCCGTCTTACTCACTAGGAACTTCTCAAAGTTCCACAGAATCTCCGGCGCCGGATTCGGATGGATTCCATATTTCTTCAGATTTTCCGCAAACGGCTCAGCGCCCGTGCTGATCGCCTCAGGCTGCGCCGCAATCAATGCCGCGTAGAGCGGATGCTTCTCCGCTCCAACCACCGGAATCTTCTCAAAGATCGGAAAATCCACGCCGTAACTCGTCGAGCAGAACGCGCGAATCTCATCGCTCGTCCCCGGCTCCTGCTGCCTGAAGTCATTGGAAGGAAACGCCGCGATCACAAATCCCTTGTCGCGATAATCCTTGTAGAGCTTTTCGAGACCTTCATACTGCGGCGTAAGGCCGCACTTCGAGGCCACATTCACAACCAGCACAACCTTGCCTTTGAACTCACCCAGCGTCGCCGGTTTACCTTCCAGCGTGCGCAGCGGAATCTCATAAATCGATGCCGACATAAAACACTCCATAAACCTGAATTTTCAAAACAAAATTTCCCGCCCGTCAGGACAGCAACTGTTTCGCCACCTGAACATAAAGCCCCACCGCATCCAGAATCTCTTTCTTCGCAATCCGCTCATTCGGCGTGTGCGCCACGTGAATCGACCCTGGTCCCAGCAGCAGCGGCTCGCCCCAGTTCGTCAGCCACGGCACGTCGGTCGTAAACTTGGCAATCATCGTCGGCAGTCCCGGCGCCGCGCGCAGCCGCACAAACGGAATCTCCAGCGCGAACTCCACCTCCGCAAGCCCCTTCGCCGCTTCCAGAATCGCCGCCCGCACCGGCTCTGAAGGCCCCACCAGCCGCGCCAAAAGATGCGCCTCCGCCTTGTCGGCAATCACATTCGGCGCATATCCGCCGCGAATCAGCCCGATATTCAGCGTCGAAGGCCCAACATCTTCTGTCACCGGAAGCTCCAGCGCCAGCACTCTGTCCAGCGCCTCCACCAGCTTGTGAATCGCACTGTCTCCCAGCTCGGGATACGCCGAATGCGCCATCACCCCATTGGCGCGCAAAATCACGCGCAGCGCGCCTTTTGAAGCCAGCCCAAGCCGATTCTCCGTAGGCTCGCCGTTCATCAGAAACCGGCTTCCCTTCGCATGTTCGTTCGCCACCTTCGCGCCGGCCGAGTCGCGCTCCTCACCCGACACGAATAACAGCCCAATCCGAAACCCCGCCGAACGCAGTTCCTCAGCCGCGGCGACCTGCGCGGCAATAATCCCCTTCGCATCGCAAACCCCGCGCCCGTAAAGAAACTCGTCATCCTCGCGAAAAGGAATATAAGGAGGCACCGTATCCACGTGCGTAGAGAAAACCAGTTCCGGAGCCTGTCCGTCCGAAGGACCGGCATAAACATTCCACCTCGGGCCGGTTCCACCCTCATCCGCCTGCGGAACCGCCATCTTTTCCACCGCCCAGTTGCGGCCCGCGAGAAATTCCGCCAGAAACTCGCCAACCGCGCCCTCCTGGTACGTGGTCGAGTCGATTTCAACAAGCTGGCGCGTTAACGCAAGAGGATCGAGCACGGCAGAACTATACGCAGGTGGATTCGCCATAGTGCTGCCAGAATACCCTACTGGCGGCGCGTTTCCACACAGCGGTCCACTCCATCTCCTCATCTCGCATCCAACCTCATACAATGAAAGCTGGCATGATCTCCTCCGGGCCACGCAAGCTCCATAGCATCCACCTCACCGGACCAGCAGGCCGCCTCGAAGCCGTCGTCAATCAAGGCCAGCCCGACGCACCCTTTGCCGCGCTCGTCTGCCATCCTCATCCGCCCACCGGCGGCACCATGCACAACAAGGTCGTCTACCACGCCATGAAGGCGCTCAACGCGCCCGAGTGGGGCTTTGAGTGGCCCGTGCTCCGCTTTAACTTCCGCGGAACGGGCTTGAGCGCTGGCGCCTACGACGGCCGCGCCGAAACCGGCGACGTCACCGCCGCGCTCGACTGGCTCGCCGCCGAGTTTCACCGTCCCATCGTCGCCGTCGGCTTCAGCTTTGGCGCCGCCATGATGCTCGCCGCCGCCTGCGCCTGTCATCGCGGCGATCTCCACGCGCTGGTCGCTCTCGGGCTGCCTATCCAATCTGCGCACCGCGCTTACGGCTACCCATTCCTGAAACGCTGTGCGCTCCCAAAGCTCTTCCTCAGCGGCGAACGCGACGAATTCGCGCCGAAAGAAAAGCTCGCGGCGCTGGCGCAGGAAGCCGCCGAACCCAGGCAAGCCATCTTTATTCCCAACGCCGATCATTTCTTCACCGGCCATCTCCACGCCATGCAGCGCGAGCTGGCCCACTGGCTGCGAGTACACTGCGGCATGGAGGCCCGGTTGCCATGACATCCGTCACTCACGCGGCGCTCGACGCCATGCACGCCCAGGCCACCGCGCTCTTCACCGGCGCGCTCGCAGCCTCCAGCATCGAATCCGGCTTCGACCGCCGCCTCCGCTTCGAAGACCAGAAACTCCACCGCCTCATCCCCGACGGCAGCGGCCCTGAAACCATTAACCTGGCCCAATACAAGCGCATCTTCGTCATCGCCCTCGGCAAAGCCGCCGGCCCCATGCTCGATCTTCTGCTCACCCGCATGAAGCGCCGCAAGGGCCTGCGCGGCATCTGTTGCGGCAGCCCGCTGCCCGTAAAGCGCAACTGGCGCATCCGCTACTTTGAAGGCAGCCATCCGCTGCCCGGCGAGGAATCCTTTGCCGCCGCCCGCGCCACGCTCGCCCTGCTCAGAAAAGCCCGCCGCGACACGCTCATCTTCTTCCTCATCTCCGGCGGCGGCTCCGCCATGATGGATCTCCCGCTCGACCCGTCCATCTCTCTCGAAGACACCATCGCCTTCCATGAAGTTCTGCTCGCTTCCGGCGCGCCCATTCAGGGAATCAACGTTCTCCGCAAGCACTTCTCTGCCGTGAAAGGCGGCCGCCTGGCCATGGCCGCTCCCGAAGCCGGCAAAGTCTCCCTGCTGCTGCCCGATGTTCCATTGCGGTCGCTCGACGCGCTATCGAGCGGCCCCACCACCCCCGACCACACCACCGTCGAAGAGACCCGCGCCATCCTCGCCCGCTACAACATCGCGCCCAGGCTCCCGGCAAGCGTGCGCGCCTGGTTCGAGCGCAAAGACCTGCCCGAATCTCCCGGCAACAAAACGAATCCCGCGGCCACGGGCCTTGCAGCTACGGGACTGGCCGCACGCCTGCCCAAATTTCCCGCGCCCAGATTCGCCACTTCCGTCCTGCGCCGCCTCACCTCCGCCGCATCCATGCAGAACGAAGACGATGCCTTCCGCAAATCCGTCTACGAAATTCTGCTCTCCACCCACGACCTCGTCGAAAGCGCCCGCGCGCTCGCCGCGCAGGCCGGTTTCCACGTCGCCGTAGACAACGGCTGCGACGACTGGGACTACGCCGAAGCCGCGCGCTACCTGCTCGCCCGCTTCCACGAGCTGCGCGCCGTTCATCCGCGTCTCTGCCTCATCTCCGCCGGAGAAGTGACGGTCACGCTCAACCGCACTCCCGGCGCCGGCGGACGCAACCAGCAGTTCGCCCTGGCCTGCGCAATCGAGCTCGCCAACCACCCCAACCAACCGCTTCTGGTCCTGAGCGCCGGCACGGACGGCATCGACGGCAACACCCGCGCCGCCGGCGCCATCGCCGATTCCACCACCGTCGAACGCGCCTGCGCTTTCGGCTTCCACCCCGAGCAATCCCTCGCCGAATTCAACGCCTGCCCGCTCTTTACCGCCCTTGGCGACTCCGTCGTCACCGGCCCCACAGGCCACAACCTCCGCGACCTGCGTCTTTTCATTGCCGCCGGGAATTAGTAAATCGCTTTTGTGAGACCACACCGCTGATATACGATGTTTTCCGTGACCCGCCAACGTTCCCGCAGCAAATTCGCCAAGGCTGCCGACATCCGCACCGTCGCCGCTTTGGCAAAAGTCTCCATCGCCACCGTCTCGCGCACCGTCAACGGCTCGCCCGCCGTCAGCGAGCGCCTCAGCAAGCGCGTCTGGGAGGCCATCGAGCAGCTCAACTACTTCCCCAACACCCATGCCCGCAGCCTGGTCTCCGGCCGCAGCCGCCTCTTCGGCGTCCTCGTTGAGAACATCACCAACCCCTTCTTCCCCGAGCTGATCCAGAGCTTCGAATCCATCGCCGTCGCCAACGGCTATGAAATTCTCGTCAGCTCCTCCAACAGCGATCCCACGGTCCTCAACCAATGCGTCCGCCGCATGATCGAGCGCAAGGTCGAAGGCGTGGCCGTGCTGACCTTCGGCGAAGAAGAGCCCGTCCTCGACCAGCTCTCCCAGCACCACATCCCGCTCGTCTTCGCCGAGTTCAAGCTCGACGACCCCAGGACCAGCACCATCCTCCTCGACTACACCACCGGCATACGCGAAGCCGTCGCCCATCTCTCCGCGCTCGGCCATCGCCGCATCGGCTTCCTTGCCGGCCCGCACTCGCTCCACTCCGCCATCACCCGCGAGAACGACTTCCGCACCGCCATGAAATCCGCCGGCCTGCGCATTGAGCCCAAATGGATCATCGAGTGCGACCACACCCTCAA
>JASHPD010000140.1 GCA_030038315.1 Acidobacteriaceae bacterium | reverse complement strand
CCAGAACAATCGCCGCGGCGGCGGCATGTCGCGCCGCACCGCGCAGACCTCCGACCTGCCGATCATTTCCGATCTTTTGAAGCCCGGCCAGGAGATCCTCGTCCAGATCGCCAAGGAGCCCATCGCCAAGAAGGGCGCGCGCATCACCAGCCACATCGCGCTGCCCGGCCGCTTCCTGGTCTTCATGCCCACCGTCTCGCACGTCGGCGTAAGCCGCAAAATCGCCAGCGAGGAAGAGCGCCAGCGCCTCAAGCGCATCCTGCTCAGCGAGCGCGGCGAAGCCTCAGGCGGATTCATCGTCCGCACCGCCGCCGAAGGCGCATCCGAAGAAGAGCTCCGCTCCGACCTTCGTTTCCTTCTGCACCTCTGGGACGAGATCAAGCAGCGCTCCGAGAACTCCAAGTCGCCCGCGCTCATCTACCACGATCTTTCGCTTATCGAGCGCATCCTGCGCGACCAGGTCAGCGAAGATTTCTCGTCCATCTGGGTCGATAACGAAGCCGCCTACGAGCGCATCGTGCGCTTCCTCAACCGCTTCTCGCCGTCGCTCGTGCGCCGCGTCAAGCTCTACACCAAGGAGACGCCGCTCTTCGAGCACTTCGGCATCGAAGACGAAATCTCCAAGGCCCTGCGCTCCAAGGTGTGGTTGAAATCCGGCGGCTCCATCGTCATCAACCAGACCGAAGCCCTCGTCGCCATCGACATCAACACCGGCAAGTACGTCGGCAAGACCGCGCGCCTCGAGGACACCATCGTCAAGACCAACCTCGACGCGATCCCTGAGATCGTCCGCCAGATTCGTCTCCGCGACCTCGGCGGCATCATCATCATCGACTTCATCGACATGGATGAGCGCAAGAACCGCTTCCGGGTCATGGCCGCGCTCGAAGAAGCGTTGAAGACCGACCGCGCCCCGACGAAGGTTCTCCAGTTTAACGACTTCGGTCTCGTCGCCATCACCCGCAAGCGCGTCAAGCAGTCGCTCGAGCGCACGCTTTCGGTTCCCTGCCCCACCTGCCAGGCCACCGGCATGGTCAAGAGCCCGGCCACGGTCGCCAACGAGATCTACATCGAGCTGCGCAAGATGCGCAAGCATTTTGAAAGCGCCGATGTGATGCTCCGCGTGCACCCTGAAACCGTCAAGGTGCTCAAGTCCAACAACGCCCGCTGGCTCACCGAATATGAAGACCTCGTGGGCAAGAACATCCTCGTCAAGAGCGACGCCGCGCTCCACCCCGAGCAGTTCGACATCCAGGGCTGAAACTGGGTTAAACCCGCACCGCACTCGAACCAAAGGCCGGAGGAAGTTCCTCCGGCTTTTTCGTTTCCACAAATTTCCCGCTAACCTGCTAACCTGCTATCGCGCGAAGCGCAGCTAACCCGCCAAATACCCAAAATAAGCACTAATCGGTGATAAAATAGGTGTAAGGAGCTGACCTATGCGAGCCACCGTAGCCCTTGACGACGAACTCATCCAGAAAGCAGAAGAGTTCTCCGGCATCACCGAGCGTGCCGCGCTTCTTCGCGAAGGGCTGAAAGCGCTGATCCATCGCGAAGCCTCCCGCCGCCTTGCGGTGCTGAGTGGCTCTGAGCCGCAGCTTGAAGACATCAAGCGCACTCGCGCCGATGAGTTATAAGACGAGCTGTGATTCTAGCCGACACCTCGATCTGGATTGACTACCTGCGCGGCGGCAAGCCGCAGATGCAGGCGCTGCTCAATGGCGGAAGAATCGCCATGCACCCCTATGTCATCGCGGAGATCGCGCTCGGTTCGCTCCAGCACCGGCAGCGGACCTTCGCACTCATGGAATCGCTCTGGCGGGTCAGCGTAGCAAGCCTTAATGAAGTGCGCGGCATGATCGAAGCGCATAAACTCTACTCGCAAGGCATCGGCCTGACCGACGCGCACCTGATCGCATCCTGCCTCATCACGCCCGGCGTCACGCTATGGACCCGCGACATAAATCTTCAGCGTGTGGCGGCCGCACTTCGAGTGCAGGCCAACCCTGCATAAACGGATAGGGTTTCGCAAACCGTTCCAGGCCTTTACATTTCGCGCAACCTCGCGGAATAATCCGTGTCTAACGGGTTGGTGGAGGTTGTGTACGGTCCGCCGCGCGCAACCCTCAGAGAGTTGAAGAACGTTCGATCACCAAATTCTTTGTCAGAGGTCCAAGTATGCCTTCTACACATTTTTTGATTTCGATGCGCAGTGCTTCTCTCGTCTGCGCCGCGGCGCTGCTTGCAGCGGGCGCGGCATCCGCGCAGACCGCATCCGCGACCGCCGCTTCCAGCTACTCCAGCTCGCTCCAGTTCATGCCCGCGAGCTTCGATGCGGCCGAGCCGGCAGCAGCTCTGCCTGGAGCTCCCACTCCCGCAAGCGGCGGCGGCCAGTATGACAATCGCGGCGGAGGCAGCGACTTCGGCGGCCACGGACTCGTGAGCCGTCTCACCTGGGAAGCCGGCGGCGGCTTCAACGGACCCACCAGCGATTCTTCGCCCTACATCACCTGGGGCGGCAACTTCACGGTCGGCGGCGGCCTGCGCATCAATCCCTACCTCAAAGCGCTCATCGAGTACCAGTTCATCGACGACAAGCTCCCCGGCGCGCTGATTGCGGAAACCGGCGCCAACGGCGGCAACGCGCACATCTGGTCCTTCACGATCGATCCCGTCCTTGACCTGATGCCCAAGAAATCCAACGGCGTCTACATCACCGGCGGCGGCGGCTTTTACCGCAAGGTCACCAACTTCACCGACCCGGAAGAGGTTGAGTACTGCAGCTACTACTATTGCGGCATCGGTGAAGAGAACGAAGTCGTCGGTCACTTCTCCTCGAACCAGGGCGGCTGGAACATCGGCGGCGGCTTCCGGCACCGCATGGGCGGCTTCTATGGCGACAGCAAAACGGAGCTCTTCGCCGAAGCGCGCTTCCTGTTGGTCAATACGCCCGCCGTCACCACCGAGCCCAATGGCCTCGGCACCACCACGGTCGGCGCGGACACCAAGCTGGTTCCCGTCACCCTCGGCCTCCGTTTTTAAGCAACGCCAGACACGCACAGCCAAAGCGCCTTGCGAACTCCCGCAAGGCGCTTTTTGTTTCGCCGCAATTATGACGCTGGCGCACCCACGGTAGGCCGGGGATTTATCCCCGGCAATAAGAACCATGAAATGCGCGGGGCCTTTAGGTCCTGAGGTGTGCTTTTTGCCGCTTTGTGCGCCAGCGCCAGAATGGCTCTTTACCGAAAATTCTACTTTTTCCTTTATCGAAAATTTTCCTCGCTCTGCGTCGGCGTACCCACCTCGCCGTTCTCGATCCGCGTGAGAAACACCCGCGCCAGCCGCGCCTCGCCGGGATTGGCCTCTCCGTGCATCGTGCACAGATCCAGAAACTCATCGCAGAGCGCATTCCGCTCGCCCGTCTGCGCCAGAATCGCCTGCAACGCCCCGGCCAGCTCGCGCAGCCGCGCCGCCTCCGGCCAGCCGTCCTCGCCCGTCCCCATCAGGCCCATCCCCACCGCTTCCGCAAAAAGTCCGCGCCGCCCATGCGCACACTCTTCCAGGCACGCCAGCAACTGCTCGCGAAAGGCCGCCAACAGCGGCGCAAACTCCTCGGCATCCATCTCGTGCGGTTCTACACCACTCATTTCCCTCTTATCTCCAACGCTGCAACGCTGTAATTCGCAAACGGCATCCTCGGCGCGCCAATCCAGAACCGATTGCTCACCCGCGCCGCCGGTCCAGCGCCGCGCCCATCCAGACGGGCACAAGCCTCATGCCACGGCCCCACAAACCGCACCGCGCCCGGCAAAGATCGATAAACAACAGGCAGCCAGCGCCGCACGCGATCCAGCGGCCTCCAATCTCCCTGCGTCAACGTCATCCCAAACTCCCCGCGCAACCGCTCCGGCAGCCACGCCGCCGTCAGCGAGCGATACCATTGCGGCGGCTTGATCCACGATCCCGCTCCAGCCAGCAGCCTCTGCGCCATCTCCCGCGTCGCGCCGCTCACGCCCAGCGCCCCGGACTCCACTCCAGACTCTTCCATCGCGCGGCAGTAGGCCGTAAACGCCGCCCAATTCTCCGGCAACGCCTCTGCCGGCAAACCAAACAGCGAAGCCAGCATCCTGCTCTCCGCGTAGTAGGCTTCGCGCTCCGCATCGCCCAGCGGCGGCAGCGCCCATTCGTAAGCCATCACCACGCTCTCGATCAGCGTGGCATACACCCACCGCAGCGCCGCAACCTCGTTCGCCTGATAATGCGACCCCCGCGGATAAGCCGCCACGCTCTCCGGTATCTCGCCTTCAATATGCGAGTGCAGCGCATAAAGATGCCGCGCAGCCCCCAGCGCCTGGTCGAGCGAGCCGAAGACCATCGCATACACCACGCGAAAGGTATTATGAAAACGCGCAATCGGCCGATCCATCACATGCGAGTGCCCGGCAATCGCCGCCGCCACCCACGGATGCGCCAGTTGCAGCAGCAGCGCCCGCCCCGCCGCCAGAAACAGCGCCGACTCCCGATGCACCCGCCAGCTAGCCGACTCCGGCCCAAAGATTCCCGCCCGCCGATCCAGGCCGCGCTCGGCGCAACTGCGTTCCATCGCCCCAAGCAGCGCCTCGCTCTGCTCCCGCGAAACCGGGTTCATCTCCATCGTGCCCGGAACTGTGTCCAGATCAGCGTCCATCCGCTCCAAAATACTCCGTTTCACGCCTTGAAAGAACTCCATAATTTAGCTAAGATAAATTAGCAGGATAAGAAGCCATGATTTCCGCCACCATCTTCGAGACCAAAACAAACCTTTCCGAGCTGCTCAAGGAAGCCGGCAAGGGCGAAGAGGTCATCATCACCTCCGGCCGCGCCAAAACTCCGGTAGCGCGCATAGAAGCCATCGCGCCAGCCGCCAAAAAGCGCCTCGGAGCTCTCGAAACGCCCGGCTTCACGCTCGGCCCGGAGTTCTTCGAGCCACTGGCCGACGACGAGTTGCGCCTCTGGAATGAAGGCGCGTGAAGCTGCTTCTCGACACCTGCACCCTCCTCTGGGCCACGCTTTCGCCGTCCACGCTCGGCCCGCAGGCACGCGCCATCATCGCCGACGAAGCCAACGAAATCCTCGTCTCCGCCGCCTCCGCCTGGGAGATCGCCACAAAAACGCGCCTCGGCAAGCTCACCGGAGCCGAGCATCTCGAAGCAAATTACATAGAAACCATGCAGGCAGCCGGCTACACGCCGCTCTCCATCGAAACCGAGCACGCCCTCCGCGCCGGCCGCATGACGGCGGAACACCGCGACCCCTTCGACCGGATGCTGGCCGCGCAGGCCATCGCCCTCGACATCCCCATCCTCAGCCCGGACACGCAGCTCGACCAGTTCGCCATCCGCCGCATCTGGTAGCCAGCTAGAGTTGTATTTCCCCAGAAATCGCCGTAAGATAGACAAGCAGACGAGTTTGTCCGCCCGAGTCCCGTGAACAAACCGGGCCGGCGGAGAGATGAGTGGGCTTAGAGCCCACTTTTTCTTTGGTTTAAAAAATGGCAGCAAAGCTCGATGAAATTCGCCAGCGCGCGGAGCAGGTAGCAGCCTCGCTCGGCCTCGACGTTGTGGACGTGGAGTTCGCCATTTCGGGCAAAGAGCGCATTCTTCGCGTCACGCTCGAAAAGAATGCTGAAGGCCGCGCCGCGCTGAAAGCGCAGATCGAAGCCGCAAAAGCAGCCGGAGGCGAAAGCAACGAAGAAACCAGCCTGAACGAACTGCCCGAAGCCCTGCGCGAAGGAACGTTGAGCCGCGAAAGCAATTTCAATCTGGACCAGTTGTCCGGCGTCACCCACGAAGACTGCGCCGCCTTCAGCCGCGATTTCGG
>JASHPD010000139.1 GCA_030038315.1 Acidobacteriaceae bacterium | reverse complement strand
CCGCTCTTCAGCCTGCCCAGCGCCAGCGGAATATCCAGCAGCATCGCCGTGACGAGTTTCCCCGCGCGCAGCTTGTCCGTGCGCAGCGCCGGATACCAGTCGTCATAAATCAGCGTAGCTGCTGGCCCTATCGCAGGCTGAATGGTCGTTAACCGTGCCATTGGAGCAACCATATCACCGCGCGTCAGGCGAGTTTTGTGCCGGTCATCACTTCCAGCACCCGGATCGGCGCAGACCCCGGCTCTATCATCGCCGCCGGATCGACAAGGAAAGTCTGCTCCAGCGCGTACTGCCCGGCCAGAACGGCGTGCGGAACCGTCTCGGTATAAACCATCCAGCTCGATCCCGGCGCAAACTGCACCTCTTCGCGCACGCAGGAAGACTGAAACGCCGCATCTTCCTTCATCGTGTTGTGCAGCCGCATCATAAATTCGTCATACGGCGTGCGCTTCCACTGCGGAATCAGCTTGCCGAGGCCAACGGCCTGCGCAGCCTGCTTGCCCGCGCGCGCCAGCGCGCCATCTGCCTGCGGCGCAGGAATCGCCGAAGGCGTAAAGTGCCCGACGACTTTCGCAAACGGCTCGCCCGTCACCCAGTCGCGCGTTCGCGTGGGATGAATGTTATGGAAGAAGCGCAGAATCCGCCATCCGCGCGTAGGCCGCGTGGGAAACGCATCGGTATGCAGCAGATCATTCCTTCGCCGCACGCTCAAATCGCGCCCCTGCTCTTCAATCGGCCGGTAGCTCGCGTAATCCAGCACCCAGCGCTTTCTATATGGCGCAAGAAACCGCGACAAAAACTCCTCCACGCTCGCCGAGTAGCGCCGCATAATCGCGTGCAGCTCGCGCACCGCCTCCGCCGGCAAAGTCTTTGCATCCACGCCCGTCAGCTCATCGCGATTCGGCTTGTAGGCAATGTTTTTATGCAGCCGGCTGTCGGTCTGCGAGCCGGAGAGCAGCGTCTTCAAATCGCCTTCAGGAATCGGGATCGGCGTCTGCGGAAAATAAAGAACGGAACCGGCCTCAAGCGCCGCGCACCAGTCACGAATCTGCGCACCGGCCTCACCGCCGGCCAGCGCCGGCCCTAATTCTTCAGCGGCAATGGAACGAACCGGCATTGTGCGCTCCTACTTCTGAAAAAACTTCGCTCGAATCCAGAGCGCGAGAAAAAACGGCAGCGCAATCGCCAGCACGATAATCGATGCCGGAAAGCCGACCAGCCGGTAGGGAATCGTGAAGTCCACATCCGGGTGCCCAGCAAGCCGCCAGCCAAGCAGCGCGAAGATAGCCACCATCGTGGTGATGCAGAAAGTAAAAAGCGCCGAAGCTACGGAGAGCAGCAAGCTGCTGAACAGGCCGAAGCCCTTGAGCGGAAAGCCGAAGACCGTCCCGCCCTTCTGCGCGCTGCTGTTTTGAGTCAGGTGTTGTGCCGATTGCATCGCTGTCATAGGTTCCTCGTCTAGAATACTAATCTTGTATGGCTTCCAGCGCACAGATCGAATTGTGGCAGGCGGGCCGGGTTGCCTCACACGCCAGCTTGTCCACCGCCGCCAACGGCATTCACTACTCCACCTGGGGCGAAACGCGCCTCTCCGAGCCTGATCTCGAACGGCTCATTGGCGCGGTTCCAGCCTCCATGGCTCCCGCGCTCGAACGCCGCGCCTACTTCTTCGTTCCGCTGGCCATTGTCGACACCGGCGAAATCCTCATCGCCCCCGGCTACACCGTCGAGCTGGGCGACCGCGCAGTCTGTCACCGCAACGCGAGCTTCGGCACAACGGAGGCTGTCTTTCTTTCAACGCGTCTCGTCGAAGACCGCTTCGGCCTGGCCTTTGAGTTCTTCATCAATGTCGCGCATAACTTCGTCGAAGCCGCCGGCGTTCCGGCGAGCTTCAGCGACCTCATCTGGTCGCAGGCCGAAGCGCAGACGCGCGGAGAAACCAGCCAGGACGCGTGGGAATCGCGCCGCCGCGCGCAGGACACACGGCTCACAGGCAACAGCAGCCAGAAGAAAGTCGACGAGCAGGCCCGTAACCAGTACGCCGAAGCCGCATTCTCCGACGCATTGGCAATCTACATGCTCTCGCTCGCCCTCGACTTCGACTACCACGACCTGCGCGAGCGCGAATACCCGCTCCTGGCCGCGCCCGCATTAGCCGAGCGCCTGCGCCATGTCGCTAATCTTTTCCCGGCCAACGCAGCCTACGAGTTCCAGGTCCTCTACCGCCGCAAAGGCTGATTTCGAGATAGCTTTGCTCGCAATCAAGATGATATAAGAACTCATCTCGCAAAACGGGGGACACAAATGCTTCGCACAGCTCATGTTGCGGCAGCCGTATTGGCTTTGTCTTGCTGCGCGTTAGCGCAATCTGCATCTCCAGTGTCAAGCAATCCTACCGTACCCGAATCCGGCTTCGTTGCTCCCGGAAAGTATGTCAATGCTTTTTTCGGATTCGTCCTGCCGCTACCACAGAATGAAAAGATCCGTCCTCTGACGCTACCGTCTAATCAGACGACGCATGTACTGTTTGGTCTACAGACGAATCAAAATGGTCTTGCTATTTTGACGGTTTTTGCAAAGCAGAAGGCAGACCTGTCGGATAAAGCCGTAAGCAAAGAGGCTGGTTTCCACGCCAAGCCGATTACGATCGGCGGAAGGCAGTTCTGGGTATCGGAGTCTCAGAAGAAAGCCGTAGGTGGGGACCGCAATACCGAACGAGATTACACCACGGTGGCGAATGGCTATTTGCTGGAGTTTGCGATTATTTCTTTCGATCCAGACTTCACGAAGCTGTTACAACGAGACATTGAATCCATCAACTTTTTCGATCCGGCAAAGGCCGCCGAAATTGCTGGCTCTGGCGCAACTTTGTCTCCTGCCGCGGCCGCATTGCAGCCTCAGATTTCCGACCTTGGGCAGCTCGATTCCGGAACTATCTCTGGAGATGTGTACAGCAATAAAACGCTCGGATTCGCCTACCAATTTCCACTAGGCTGGACAGTGGCCGACCAGAAGACACAGAACAAAGTGATTGAGCGAGGCCATCAACTGGCATGGGGCAACGATCCCGAGGCAGCCCGCGAGCATGAAAATGCAGTACGATGCGTCCGCCCTTTGCTTTGGGTTTCGGAGCATCCTGAAGAGACACAAACCAAGGGAGACAATTCACTCATTGTGATTATCGCCGTTGCCCCAGGTTGTCTTCAGGGATTTAGATTCCCTGCTTCATTCGATGATAGGGCGACAATCAAGTCAGCGTCGCAACAAATCCTGAGTACGTTTGAAGAAGGAATGCCCGCGCTTGCCAAAGGGGATTACTCCGTCTCGGCGTTTGCCACGCAAAACCATCTTATCTTGGACCTTTCAGGAAGTTTCAAGATCAGCGTGCCTGGTAACGGCCAGCCGTCGGAGACTTTCATTTCGCTGGACTTCACTGAGCTGAATGGCTATCTAGCAGTCTGGATGTTTTCGAGTGGAACTGAGAGCGGCTTGCAGGAAATCAAGAAAACGAGAATCCAATTCGCTCCGCTTCACAATCCATAAAACGCCCGAAACGATCATGCGCCATGTTTTCCCCTTTGCTGGAAAACATGGCGCATGATCGTTTTTCGATAGCTTGCGAAGGTTTAGTGGACAGCAGCAGCCACAACCACCGAAGCGATCACGCCGGTAGCCACGGCAGCCAGCACAAAGTTCCCATCCACGCGCCGCCACTCATAGCCGTGCGGCGGACGGCTCAGGTGATAGTGGCTCCAGTTGGGAATGCGGTCGCCGCGGCTCCAGTCCGCGGGAGCTATGTGGGAGCCCTTGCGCCATTCGGGATGACTGACGTAGTGGCTGTTGTCGCGCCGCGGAGCCTGCGCGAAACCAGCCTGGCTGAAAAGAAAGGCTGCGCCCAGCACCGGCGCAATGACGAACTTGAGTGTACGATGCATAGTTTCTCCTCTATGGAATGCTACGACTAGCACTTCAGCTTCGTTGGATTCTAGCAGGCGAGGGAATGTTGTCCGGAAAAACTTTCTTGAAAAGAAGGAACGCGCTGCGAAAACGCCCATGCCGTCCTGCCGGGCATGGGCGTCCGCAATCCGGCAATGCTCACTGCCCCAGCGCGCCGATCAGCACCGAAGCGATAATCCCTGTCGCCACGGCGGCCAGCACAAAGTTGCCGTCGATATAACGCCACTGGTAGCCCACCGGCGGAGGCTGCAGATGGTAATAGCCGTAATTGGTAATCACCATGCCGCGGCTCCAGTCACCCGGCGGCAGGCGATAGCCCCTGCGCCAGTTGCTGTGGCTCACATAGCGGCCGTGATAATTCGGCGGCGTGGGCGGATGCCACGGCCGGCTTGGCCTCTGCGGTCGCGCCGGTCCCTGCGGTCTGGAAGGTCCCTGCGGCCGTGCAGGTTGCGGCCTCGATGGCTGTTGCGGTCGCGACGATCCCTGTGGCCGAGAAGGCTGCTGTGGCCGGGAAGAATTTGCTCCCTTAGAGGGCTGCGCGTGATTCGGCCGCGACGAAGAGGAATTCGACGGCTTCTGCGGATGGTTCTGGCCGTTATTCTGGCCCTTTTGCGGCGGGTTCTGCGCAAAGAGCGGCGCGCCGGCCAGCGCGGCGCTCAAAAGAGAAGTGGCAACGGCTTTGCAAAGTGTGTGCATGGCTGCTCCGGCATTTTGTGTGGGAGGTACTAACGGGTTGGATTCCCGCCGGAGCAGCCGCGTTGTCTTCCCGGAAAGTTTTTAATTCGCTTCGTAGGCGATGCGTCCCTCGCTGATCGTCCAGCGCACCTTGCCCTGCATCGCCCATCCGTCAAAGGGCGTATTCCGTGACTTCGACTTACCCTCCGCCGCGCGATACGTCCACTCCGCCTTCGGATCGAAGATGACAACATCGGCAAAGCTGCCCTCGGTAAGCGAGCCGCGCCCCTTCAGGCCAAGCACAGCCGCAGGCTGCGCGCTTAGCAGGCTCAGCACGCGCCCCAGCGGCATCCTCGCCTCGCCATGCAGCCAGCGCAGGCAGAGCCCAAGCGCTGTCTCAAGCCCGGTAACCCCATTCGGCGCGCGCTCAAACTCAACTTCTTTCTCGTGCGAAGCGTGCGGCGCGTGATCCGTTGCAATCGCGTCCACCACGCCGTCCAGAATCGCCTCCAGCATCGCGGCGCGATCCGCGGCCGACCTCAGCGGCGGATTCATCTTGCAATTCGTGTTGTAGTGGCCTACGTGCTCGTCGGTCAGCAGAAAGTGATGCGGCGCAACCTCGCAGGTCACGCGCAGCCCGTTGCGCCGCGCCTGCCGCACCGCCGCAATCGCCTTCGCCGTCGAGGTGTGCGCCACGTGCAGATGCACCTTGTCCGAACGCAGCTCCGTCACCAGCCGAATGTCACGCTCCACTAGCCCAGACTCCGCCTCAACCGGCATCCCGCGCAGCCCCAGCCGGAACGCAACCGGCCCCGCATTCATGCTTGCGCCCACGGTCAGCCGCGTATCTTCGGCGTGTTGAATCACGCTCAGCCCCACGCGCGCCGCAGCCGCAAGCGTGTCACGCATGATCGAGTCCTTTAGAATCGGATGGCCGTCATCCGTCACGGCCACAGCGCCCGCGGCCTTCAGCGCCGCAAAATCATTCAGCGCCTCGCCCTTCGATCCGCGCGTTGCCGCACCAATCGGAAAAACGCGCACCGAAGCGCCGCGCTCCGGGGATTGCATCCAGCGCGTAATCTCCGGCGTGTCATTCACGGGAATCGTATTCGGCATCGCCGCCACGGAAGTAAATCCGCCCGCAGCCGCAGCCGCCGTGCCCGTGGCAATCGTCTCCTTGTAACCTTGCCCCGGCTCACGCAGATGCACGTGAATATCGATCAGCCCCGGAGCAACCACAAGCCCCTTCGCGTTGATGACCTGCGCGCCGTCGGCCGGCTTCAGCTTGCCCGCAGCAGCAACTTCGGCAACCTTGCCATCCTTGAGCAGAATGTCGCGCGGCGCATCGATACCTGCCGAGGGATCAATCAAATGTCCGTTCTTAATCGCGATGGCGCTCATGCGCGGGCTCCCTTCCTGCTCGCAGGCTTTGCCGGCCGCGCCGAGCTCGTCCTTACCGATGTTGGGGCTGATTTCAGCGCCGTCGCATTCAGCGCCCGCTCAATCACCGCCATGCGAATCGCCAGCCCGTGCGTCACCTGTTCCAGAATCGCCGACTGCGGCCCGTCTGCCACGCCGCTCGTAATCTCCAGCCCGCGAATGATCGGCCCCGGGTGCATAACAATAGCTTTCGGAGCCAACCGCGCCAGCCGTTCGCCGGTAAGCTGATACCCCGCCTTGTACTCTTCGAGATCGAGCTGCAAGCCCGCCAGCCGCTCCGCCTGGATGCGCAGCATCATCACCACCTGCGAACGCTTCAGCGCCGCCTCAAAATCGCGCTCAATCGTCACACCCCCACGCGAATCAGGCCCTTCGCTCGCAGCCACCTCCGGCAGCAGCTCCTTCGGCCCGCAAAGCACAACCTCCGCGCCCAATCGCGGCAGCAGCAGCGCGTTCGAGCGCGCCACGCGGCTGTGCAGAATGTCTCCGGTGATGGTGACCGTCACCCCCGCAAGCGTCTTCTCGTTCACCTTCGTCGTGCCGCCGCGCAGATGCGCCAGAATCGTGCGCAGATCGAGCAGCGCCTGCGTCGGATGTTCGTGCATTCCGTCGCCCGCGTTCAGCACCGGCAGCCGTGTCGATTCTTCGAGCAGCCACGCCGCGCCCGACGAGTTGCTGCGCAGGATAATTGCCTCCGCGCCCAGCGCGCGCAGATTCAATCCGGTATCTTTCAGCGACTCGCCCTTCTCAATGCTCGATGAAAGATTGGAAACCAGCGCCGTATCCGCGCCCAGCGCCTTCGCCGCCAGTTCAAAGCTGGTGCGCGTGCGCGTCGAAGCCTCGTAGAACAGTAGCGCCACGCGCCGCTTGGCCAGAATCCGGTCGCGCGTCAGCGGGTCTTGCTTCTCAAGCGCCGTAGCCCGCGCAAGAACATGGTTCAGCTCGTCGAGCGAAAGGTCGTTCACCGAGAGCAGCGAGCCGGGATGATAAGGAAAAGGAGATGCGGGGACAGGCGGAGTGTGCAGCTTGCGGCGTACAGGAGCAGGACTCATAAACCTCAGCTTTTCTATTCCACTTTTTCGACGAGCAACACCTGCTCGTCCTTGTCAACCTCTTGAAACTTCACTTCGATAATCTCGCGGCTGCTCGTCGGCACATGCTTGCCCACGTAAGTTGCCTCAATCGGCAGCTCGCGATGCCCGCGGTCGATCAGCACGGCAAGCTGCACGCGGCGCGGGCGGCCGTGGTCAAAGAGCGCGTCAAGAGCCGCGCGAATCGTGCGGCCCGTGTAGAGCACATCGTCGCAGAGAATCACATCCTTGCCCGCGATATCCACGCCTAGCGCGCCCGGCGTCACCACCGGCTTCGTCCCTGCCGTCGAAAGATCGTCGCGATAGAACTGAATGTCGAGCGCGCCCGTGCCTACCGGCGATTTCTCAATCGTCGAGATCAGCTTGCCCAGCCGCTCGGCCAGCGGCACGCCGCGCCGCTTGATGCCGATGAGCACCATGCCCTCGCTGCCATTGCTCTTTTCCACAATCTCGTGCGCCAGGCGCACCAGCGTGCGCTCGATCTCCGAGGCGGACATCAGCCTGCCCTTGACGCGCAGGGCGGATTGCACAGGGGTTTCACTCATGGGGTCTCTCGCAGCGCTGCTCTCGATGGATGATACGAGGGAAAGCGCAAGCGGAGCAAGTAGCGGCAGTTGCTTTTCGTCAGCAACCGTGTACACCGCCCAAACTCCAGATAGTCTTCCCAACCTGCATGTCGATACAACCTAAGGCCGGCATGGAGCCTGTGCCGGTTGCAGTCGCGGGTCCAGGGCGCCTGTAGAGTCTCCGTTTTTTCATCCCGTATTGCGCAGCCCCGCCGCAATCCCGCTGATCGTCGCCGCAATCGCCCGGTTCACCTCCGGCGTATTCTCGCCGGCACGCTTGCGCCGCAGCATGTCCACCTGGATTAAGTGCATCGGGTCCACGTACGGGTTCCGCAGCCGGATCGAGTTCGCCAGCACCTGGTTGCCTTCGAGCAATTCCTTCTGCCCAGTAATCGCCAGCACCGCCCGCACGCTGCGATGAAATTCAGCCTCAAGCAGGTCATAAACCTCCTCGCGCAGCTTCGCGTCTTCCACCAGCGTCGAGTACATCCGCGCCGTCGCCAGGTCGGCCTTGCCCAGGGCCATCTCCACGTTGCGAACCAGGTCGATAAAGAGCGGGAACTCGCGCGCCATCTCCTGAAGCAGTTTGAGCTTGTCCAGCGTCACCGCACCGCGCCGCGACAGAAATTCTTCGATCGCATAGCCCACACCGAACCACGCCGGCGCTAGGAAACGCGACTGCGTCCACCCAAAAACCCACGGAATCGCGCGCAGGTCCGTGATGTTGCGCGTAGCCTTGCGCCGCGAGGGCCGCGACCCGATCTTCGCGTGCTCCAGCTCGCCCACCGGCGTCGATTGCTCAAAGTAAGTAATCACCGAAGGATTGTCGAGAATGTTCTTGCGGTAAAACCCGAAGGAAAGCTCCGAAAGCTCGTTCAGCGCCGTCTCCCATTCAGGCTTAAGCACACCCGTAAAATGCCCCTTCGGATCGCGCGCATTCGGCCGCGCCAAAGCATCGAGCGAAGCCGCAATCATTAGCTCCAGATTCCGCTCCGCCAGCACCTCGTCCGCATATTTGAAGTTCAGCACCTCACCCTGCTCGGTAATCCGAAGCTGCCCATCAAACGAATCCATCGGCTGCGCAAAGATCGCGCGATGCGTCGGCCCGCCGCCGCGTCCCACCGTGCCGCCGCGCCCATGAAAGAGCCGCAGCTTCACGCCGGCTTCGCGCGCCGCCACGTGCAGGTCGCGGTGCGCGCGGAAAATCTCCCACGTGCTGGTCAGCATTCCGCCGTCTTTGTTTGAGTCGGAGTAGCCCAGCATCACTTCCTGCCAGTTGCCCCACGTAGCCAGCAGTTGGCGATAATCCGCCCGCGACCACAGCTCGCGGCATACCGCCGGAGCCTGCCGCAGATCCTCAATCGACTCAAACAGCGGCACCGGCATCAAGCCGGGATCACGAACCGGCCCGCGCTCCGAGCCCTCAACCTTCGCACCGCCCAGCCGCGCCAGCCTCACTACGGCCAGCACATCCTCCACCGAAGAAGCCCCGCTGATGACGTAATGCCGAATCCCCTCCGGCGAGCAGCCCTGTTTCGCCTCGGCAACAACACGAATTGTCTCAAGCACGCCCGCGGTCTCCGCCGAAAGCGCCCCGGGGAGCTCCGGCGCAATCGCATCCGCGCTCGCCTCCTTCAGCGCCTGCGCATGAACCCGCGCGTGCTGCCGAATATCCAGCGTATGCAGGTGCAGCCCAAACGCCCGCACCTGCAAAATCAGCGGATCGATCAGCGCTCGCGCAATCCGCAGCCCGCGATTCGCCGCCAACGACTCGCGCAGCGTCTCAAGATCGTCGAGAAACTCCCGCGCCGAGCAGTACGCCGGCAGCGCCTGCGCCAGCAGCTCATGCCCCTGCGCCTGCCCGTTCAGCCATGCCGGCTGCGCGCCCGCATTCACCGTCTCCAGCGTCCGCCGCACACGCGCCTTCACGCACAGCACAAAGCGCCGGTAGTATTCAAACTCAAACTGCTCGCCAAAAACCTGCTCAGGCGGTGTATGCAACTGGTCGAGATAAACGTCGAGCTTTTTGCGCAGCGCCTTGCTCACCGGAACCTGCTGCGCGCTTGAGGTCAGCAGATCGATAATCCGCTCCAGCCTGCGCCGGTAATACGCCAGCAGATGCGTCCGCGCCATGCGAATGGCCTCGCGCGTGACTTCGGGCGTCACAAACGGATTGCCATCGCGGTCCCCGCCAATCCACGAGCCGAAGCGCAGCACCTGCGGCAGCTCAATCGGCTCCATCTCCACGCCATAGACCGCGCGAAAGGCGTCCGCAATCTCGCCATAGAGCGCCGGCAGCGTCGCCAGAATGGAGACGTCGTAATAATCAAGCCCCATCTTGATCTCGTCGAAGACCGTAGGCCGGTGCGAGCGCACCTCATCCGTCTGCCAAAGGCTCGTAATCTCCGCGCGAATCGACTCTTCGAGGCGCGCAATCTCCTGCGGCGGCATCGGAATCCGGTCCAGCTTCTCCAGAAGCTCGCCAATCCGCCGCCGCTTCATCATCACCGAGCGCCGCGCCACTTCCGTCGGGTGCGCCGTAAACACCGGCACGATCATCACGCGCCTCAGCCAGTCCAGCGCTTCTTCCGCGCCAATGCCCACGCGCTTCATCGTCGCCAGCGTCCCGGCCAGCGAGCCGCGCTGCTCCGCCACCTCGCCGGTGAGTTGCAGCGCCAGCCTGCGCCGCTTGCGATGGTTCGTTTCGGCAAGATTGATTAGCTCGAAGTAAAACGCAAAGGCGCGGGAGAGCAAAATCGCGCGCTCAACGGGGAGCGAATGCACCAGCTCCAGCGCCCTCGCCGCATGAGCCGCCGCGTCTTTCCTGCGTCCGCGCGCCTCCGCATCGCGCCTCCGGATAGTTCCTTTCCGCAGCGCCTCCACCGCCTCAAACAGCTCGTCCCCTGCCTGCTCCCGCAGCACCTCGCCCAGCAAAATGCCCAGCGAGCGCACATCGCGCCGCAGCGGCGCGGCCTTTTTGTCGCCCGCGTGCGCCTCCAGCTCCGCCAGCCGCTCCGACCAGCTTTCAGGACTCCACAAAAGTGCCATCGTATCTTGATTATGCACGAGGAGTGCGCGCCAGTACTGTTGGCGCGAGCCAGTATATATATCCAGCAAGACAACCCACGCGGCAAACTTTGCGGACCATGTGCGGGGTCTTCACTTCCATGCAATCACTCCTGGCGAACACGCCTGGGCGATCATCACCCGCTCGTCGGCCGCGGCTTCGCTCATCTCTACGAGCAGCGCATCGAGCGCCTCCTGAGTGACCACCCCTGTGCGCACGATAGAAGGCGCAGCCTCGGCAAATGTATGCTCCCAGAGGCGTTTTTCTTCGCCGCGAAGGTACGCGGGCTGGTTGAGCCGCACCTCCACCCGGCTGAAGCCTGCATCCGCGGCTGCCGCGGGAAGGCGCAATCCGTAGTTATAGTCCACGCCGAGAGCACGGCCTCCGGCCAGCGCGTGCTCAATCATGCGCGCATACGCCTCTGAAGCGGGGAAGCAGTAGATGCTGGACATATGAAGGTCCTGGCAGACAAGAGCTCCACCGGGCCGCAGCAGCCGGTACGCTTCCGCCAGCACCTTGGCCGGTTCCACCAGATGGCACAACAGAAAGCGCATGTGTACCAGGTCGAAGCTGCCGGAGGGAAAGCCCGTATCGTAGGCGCTTGCCTCCACATACTCGATGGGTTCGTGATCCTGGCACCGGGAGCAATGCCATTTTGCGACAACGAGCTGATCGGGGTTGACGTCGGCGGCGACAACCCGGCCGTCCGCGCCGACCTGACCTGCCATCCAGCAGGAGACCGCGCCGATGCCGCACGCTAAATCGAGAGCGCGGGAGCCAGTGCAGAGCCCGCCTTCCACAAGCATCCGCCTCGTTTCCGGACCATACACCCCGTCGAGAAGCCGGAGCCTTGCCGCGCCGGCATCTCCTGTTTCAAGCGCGTACACATCGTTTGCAGAGCCTCTGGCGCCTTCCTTCGCCGCATTTGCCATGGAACCAATCCTCCAAGGGCAAGAGAATGCCTGTAGGTCTGCTGAAATTTCGCATGGGGGAAGCAGATTTGAGGTCAGCCAAGAATAGCACGAGGAAAGGCATTCCTCATTGGGTTTCTTCCATGAAGTTTTCAATCAAAATGAAATACG
>JASHPD010000138.1 GCA_030038315.1 Acidobacteriaceae bacterium | reverse complement strand
CTCAACGGCTGCGGGATTGATGGAAACGCCGTCTATCTGCGCCAGCGACTCGGCCAGCAGCTTCGCGTTGGCGTGGTCTTCGCGCAGGCGCGCGGGCATCTCTTCGAGAGCGATGAGCCCGGCCGCGGCCAGCACGCCGGCCTGGCGCATTCCGCCGCCGAGAGCCTTGCGGTAGATGCGCGCCTTTGCAATCTGCTCCGCCGGGCCGACAAGCATGGAGCCGGCCGGCGCGCAGAGCCCCTTCGAGAGGCAGAACATGACAGTGTCAAAGCCGCGCGAGAGCTCCTTTACATCCACGCCGAGCGCGACCGCGGCATTGAAGATGCGCGCGCCGTCGAGGTGCGTAGGGAGCTTCTGCTCCCTTGCGCCGGCCCAGATTTCCTCGAGGACGGGCAACGGCGTGATGCGGCCGCCGGCGAGGTTGGCGGTGTTCTCGATCTCGATGAGCCCGGTGGCGGCGTGGAATGCGCCGGGAGGAACGATGGCGGGCGCGATCTGCTTCCAGGTGAGGATACCGTCCGGCGTGGGGATGGCGCGGATAAGGCAACCGGAGAAAACTGCGGCGGTGGCCATCTCCCAGTCGAGAATGTGCGCACGCGACTCGCAGATGATCTCCTGTCCGGGCTGGGTGTGGAGTTTGAGCGCGATCTGGTTGCCCATTGTTCCCGTCGGGACAAAGAGCGCGGCCTCGCGGCCGAAGATTTCGGCGGCGCGCGCTTCGAGCCGGTTGACGGTGGGGTCTTCGCCGTAGACGTCGTCGCCGACTTCGGCGGCGGCCATGGCGGCTCGCATGGCGGGAGTGGGGCGGGTGACGGTGTCGGAGCGGAGATCGATGATGGGCACTGTTTCCCTCGTTTTTATGGGATCTGGCTCATCGGCAGCTCCAGCACCGCCGCAACTTTGCCGTTGCTGGAGGAATAAGCCCAGAGGCCGTGGAAGCTGGAGCGCAGGATAGGCTGCGCTCTGAGGAATGCGCTGAGGACGGCAATGGCTTCAGTGCGCTGCGCGGCCGGGTCGGTGACGCCGGTGGACTGGTAGACGACGCCGAGGTCGGGCTGGCCGATGGAGTCGTCGAAGCGGACGGAGTCAATGGTGAAGGTGCGGTCGCCGGATTGGACGGTGTAGGGAAACTTAGGCGCGTCGGCGATCTGCGACTGCTCCTGATTGAGCTTGTCGAGATTCGGCGAGGAGATGAAATCGATGGGGATGAGCAGTGAGCGGGCGGCTTCGTAAGCGTAGTAAGCGGCCCACGGCTCGTTGGAGTGCGCGGCCTCGCGGGCGCGCTGCCAGTAGTAGACGCCGTCGTGGCCGTCGAGCATTCCAGGGCGGACGAAGAGCCCGCCGAGCTTCCACGCGCTGGCGTCCCAGCCGAGGACGAGGCCGATCTGCCCGGCCAACGGCGCGCCCACGGCATCCGCCAGCACGATGGCGTACCTGCCCGGCGGCAGCGCGTGCATACTGAAGGTCACCGTGAGCGCCCCGCTGGCGCTCGAACAGAAGAACTGCGTGTCTGTGGGCTCGGCGAGCGAGGTGGCGTCGAGGATGTAGAGATCGCGAAGCTGGATGCGGCCGCCTTTCAACAAAGACGAGCCGGCGTCGGCGGCGTTCTGGATGCCGGGCCACTGCTGCGCAACAGTGGGAAGCAGCGCGGATTGCAGCGTGGAGTCGTCCTGCTGCGCGATGGCAGTAGAAAAGCGCTCACCGGCAATGGCGAGCGCATTGCGGTCCGCAGGAGCCATGCTGCCCTGCGTGGTGCAGGTAACGGCGCGGCCGGCCGCGGGCAGGGCGAGAAGCGCGAGAGCGGCGGCGGGCAGTCGAAATTCTCGATGCAGGGTGCGGATTCCGGCGCGGATTTTGATAAGGCGCATACAAATCTCTGGGCCGCGAAAGCTCATCTGCGAACGAACTGTGAGCGATCCGGGACCACTGCTAGTCTAGTACATAGATACGGCAGGGAATGGACGCGCAAGGGCCTGCGAGGAAAGCGGATGAAGATGCTGCGCAATACGGTCTGCCTGCAAAGCGCTGCGGCGCTGGCGTTTTTCGGGGCGTTCGCATGGGCGCGAGCCGGTGCGCAGGCTGTGCACTCTTCCCCCACGGCCCCCACGGCGCAGCCTGCTTCTGCCGCGCCTGCTCCTACTGCGGCGAATACTTCGAGCTGGCCGGTCAATGAGGCTCCCAAGCCTGCGGTGGTGCAGTGGGACAGCCACGGGCTGAGCATTCAGGCTGCGAATTCAAGCCTGAAAGATATTCTGGCGGCAGTGGCGGAGAAAACCGGGGCTAAGCTCGAAGGCTTCGGAACAGACCAGCGCGTCTTTGGCGAGTACGGGCCGGGAACAGCGGACAGCGTGCTGGCGCAACTCCTGAACGGCTCCGGCTACAACGTGATGCTGGTCGGAGACCAGGGGCAGGGAACGCCGCGGGAGATTGTGCTGAGCAAGCGCAGCGCCGCCGGCAGTCAGCCGGCCCAGCCGGCGCAGGATTCCGAAGACGAGGATGAGGAGCAGGATCAACCGGCGCCCTACCAGCCGACTGTCGAGCAGTCGCCTATGACGCGGTTCAGGCAAATGCAGGAGATGCGGCAACACCAGCCGCAGCCACAGCAGCAACAGCAGAACAACGTGCTGCAGTATTGAGTTGGGCTGGAGTTGAGTCTAGAGAGCCGCTTCGGGCTGCGGCTTGATGGCCGCCGGAGCCTCGGCGCGCCGGCGCATGAGCGCAAAGCCCACGCGGAAGATGCCGTAGGCCGCGAGCACGCCAAAGGCCATGGAGCCGACAGCCGCGCAGACCAGCATGAGAATATTGATCCAATCCGTCATCGAACGCCTCGGGGGATTCCTGTATAAGCCGCGACGATTGGACCGGAACCGGCTCCAGATCACCGCTTCACTGCGATTGTCGCAGAGATTACGCTTCGTTGACCCTGAATTCTGTTGACAACTAGAATACCTATGTAATCAAGCAATCCCGCAGTTGTTCAGATGCGGCACAGTACAGCCGGCGTTGCCTGATTCTCCCTCTCGATGGCGATCACTCACATTACCGTGCGCGGGGCGCGCCAGCATAACCTCAAAGACATCAGTGTGCGGATTCCGCGCAACACCCTTACGGTGGTAACGGGGCTTTCGGGCTCGGGCAAGAGCTCGCTGGCCTTCGACACGATCTACGCCGAGGGCCAGCGGCGCTACGTGGAGACGCTCTCGGCCTATGCGCGGCAGTTTCTCGACCAGATCGAGCGGCCGGATGTGGATTCGATCGAAGGCCTGAGCCCGGCGATCTCCATCGAGCAGAAGACGACCAGCCGCAGCCCGCGCTCGACCGTGGGCACCATCACCGAGATCTACGACTACCTGCGCCTGCTCTACTCGTCGGTCGGCACGCCGCACTGCCCCAACTGCGGCCGGCCGATTACGCGGCAGACCGCCGACCAGATTGTGCAGCGCATCCTGCAGCTTGGCCGCGAAGAAAACAATCCAGCCGAGCGCGTAACGGTCATGGCCCCCGTGGTGCGCGGGCGCAAGGGAGAATTCAAAGACCTGCTCGATCAGATCGATCAGCAGGGCTTCCGTGCGCGCGTCGATGGCGAGATGCGCGATTTGTCGGAGCCGGTGCTGCTCGACCGGCGCAAGAATCACAACATTGAGGCGGTGATCGACCGCATCCTGCTTAAGCCCGCCGAGCCGGCAGGCACGAGCGGCAAGCCTTCGCATGAAAAGCGGCTGGAAACGGCTGTTTCAAAGGCGCTGCAGATGGCGAATGGCCTTGTGCTTGTTGCGCCGGCAAACGGCGAAGAGCAGTTGTTCTCATCGTCCATGGCCTGCCCGGATTGCGGCCTCGACGTGCCGAAGCTCGAACCGCGCAGCTTCAGCTTCAATTCCACCTTTGGAGCCTGCCCGGAGTGCCACGGCCTTGGCTCGCTCTACGATCTCGATCCCGCCAAGGTCATCACCGATTGGTCGAAGCCGCTGCTCGACGGCGGCCTCGGGCCGGGATCGTCTTCGACCTATCTGCTCAAGCTGATCCATCTTGCCGCGCAGAAATACGGCATCGATCTGAAAACGCCGTTTGAGGATTTGCCGGCGAAGCAGCAGCACATTCTTGTCTACGGCCCGCCGAAGGGCGACGCTCCGCGGACAGGTTTCCACGGCATCCTCAGCTATCTGCGCGACAGCATTGAAGAGGCGCACAGCGACGGCTATCGCGAGTACATGATGAGCTTCATGTCGGCAGCGCCGTGCCCGGTGTGCCGCGGCAAGCGCCTGCGGCCGGAGTCGCTGGCCGTCAAAGTCGGCGGTTTGTCGATTGCGGATTTCACGGCGATGCCGCTCGATCGCGCTCTCTCCGCTGCTTACGCGCTCAAATTCAACGATCGCGAAACGATGATTGCCGAGCGCATCCGGCGCGAGGTTGTGGAGCGGCTGGAATTTCTCTGCGCCGTGGGCTTGAGCTATCTCGCGCTCGATCGCAGCGCGGCGACGATCTCCGGCGGCGAAGGGCAGCGCATCCGTCTCGCCACGCAGATCGGCTCGCGTTTGCGCGGTGTGCTCTACGTGCTCGATGAGCCTTCGATCGGCCTGCACCAGCGCGACAATACGCGGCTGATCCAGGCGCTGAAAGAGTTGCGCGACCTCGGCAATACAGTCTTAGTCGTCGAGCACGATGAAGACACGATTCGCCACGCGGATTACGTGCTCGATCTTGGCCCCGGCGCGGGCAGGCTTGGCGGCCACGTGGTCGCGGAAGGCACGCCGGAACAGATTATGGCGTGCGCCGAGTCGCTGACGGGCAAGTATCTTTCCGGCGCGATTGAGATTCTGCAGCGCGAAAAACCGCGCGCACTCAACGGCAAGTGGCTCACCGTGACCGGCGCGCGCGAGCACAATCTGCAGGAAATCAACATTCGCATCCCGCTGGGCGCGATGACGGTGGTGACAGGCGTGAGCGGCAGCGGCAAAAGCACGCTGATTAACGACATTCTCTATCGCTCGCTCGCCGCAAAGATTTACGGCTCGCGCGAGGAGCCCGGCTCGCATGACGCGCTTACGGGAGCCGAACATCTCGATAAGGTCATCCGCATCGATCAGTCGCCGATCGGCCGTACGCCGCGCTCGAATCCGGCAACCTACACGCAAGTCTTCGGCCCGATCCGTGATTTGTTTGCCATGCTGCCTGAGTCGCGTGAGCGCGGCTACAAGCCGGGCCGCTTCAGCTTCAACGTGGCCGGCGGACGCTGCGAAGCCTGTGAAGGCGACGGGCAGAAGCGCATCGAGATGAACTTCATGCCGGATGTCTACGTGCAGTGCGAGGTCTGCAACGGCCGGCGCTACAACCAGGAGACGCTGGCGGTAAAGTTTCACGGCTACTCGATTGCCGACATTCTTGATTTGACGATTGAAGACGCGCTGGCCGTACTCTCCGACGTGCCGCAGCTCAAGCAGAAGCTGCAAACGCTCGTCGATGTGGGGCTGGGCTACGTGCATCTCGGGCAGAGCGCGACGACGCTCTCCGGCGGTGAGGCGCAGCGCATGAAACTGGCGCGCGAGCTGAGCAAGCGCCAGACGGGCCGCACGCTCTACGTGCTGGACGAGCCGACGACCGGCCTGCACTTTGACGACGTGCGCAAGCTGCTCGAAGTGCTGCACCGGCTCACCGACCTGGGCAACTCGGTCATCATCATCGAGCACAACATCGACGTAATTCGCAACGCGGACTGGATCATTGATCTCGGCCCCGAAGGCGGCGAAAACGGCGGCCGGCTTGTGGCGGAAGGGCGTCCCGCAGCGGTGGCCGCTACGTCAGCATCGTATACCGGGCAGTTCCTCAAAAAATACTATGCGTCGCATAAAGGGCATCTTGAGGAGCTTGATTCTGACGCGGCGATACTCGCCCCGGGCGAGGCATCGGCCGCTCCGGGCGAAGAAGACGCTGTGAAGTCCCAACCCGCGCGTAGAAACACAAAGAAGGCAGCCGGGCGCGTCGCAAAGGAATCCGCCGGCAGAAAAACGGTGCGCGCATGAACGGCGAACGCTTGCAAGACGAGCTGGACCGCAAGCCTTTTGTATGCGAAGAGCAGGATCACTCCGCGCAGGATGGCGACGCGATTGCGCAGGGCGCTACGCCGTTCGCGAGCGTTCCTGCCGTTCCGGTCCATCCGATCCTGCGCCTGCCGAACCTGGCCGATCTTGGCATGGCTCTGGTGCTGCTGATCCTTGGCTGGGTGGGCGCGGCGGCGATTACCGCAGGCGCGCTTGCGCTCCATCTCTTCGGCGTTTCCACCGCAAGGCAGGCGATGGCCGACATTCACTACACGCTCGGCGGGCAGTTGGCGTGGTACCTGCTCGCCTTTGCGGGATGCCTGGTGATTTTTCCCATCGCGTGGCGAACGGATTTCTTCATCGGCGTGGAGTGGCGCGCGGGCGCAGCGTTGCGTGCGCGCTGGAGGCTGCTCAGCGCGGTGACGTTCTGCATTGCGCTGGCTATTGTAGATAGCGTTGCGCTGCCCGGCCCGGACAACGCGCCGATCGATAACATCTTCCGCCGTCCGGATGCGGCCTGGTTCATGTTTGTCTTCGGCGTGACGCTCGCCCCGTTCTTTGAAGAGCTGCTCTTTCGCGGCTTTCTTCTTCCGGCCTTGTGTTCGGCTTACGACTGGGCTGTTGCGCGTGTGGTGAAACGCGCGGCGCCTCAGCCGGATGCGGAGGGGAGGATCGTGTGGTCGGCGCAGGCTATGGCTGTCGGAGCCGTGCTCACCAGCATCCCATTCGCGCTGATGCACGGCGCGCAGACGGGCTATTCGCTAGGGCCGTTTTTGCTTCTCGTCTGCGTCAGCCTTGCCTTGTGCTGGATTCGCCTCGCCACGCGCTCGCTTGCGGCCAGCACCATCGTGCACGCCAGCTACAACCTGCTGCTCTTTTCCATCATGCTGGTGCAGACCGGCGGCTTCCGGCATCTGGAGCGGCTCTGAGCGGGACGCGTTCGGCGCAGTCCTTTACAATCGGAGCGATGACTGACGCCTCTTACGCCCGCCAACTGCTCTCACTGCTCGCCCGCATCAGCTTCCGCCTGGGACAATTCAAGCTCTCCTCCGGCGGCACCAGCGACTATTACATTGACTGCCGCACCACCACGCTGCACGCTGAAGGCGGCCGTCTGACCGGCCACGCGATTCTTGAGCTTCTGGAACAGAACGGCGTGCTGGCCGAAGCTGTAGGCGGTCTGACGATGGGCGCAGATCCAATCGTGTCTAATGTCGCAACGGCCAGCGCGTGGCGCGCGCTCGAAAAGCCCGGCGCACCGCTGCTGCACGGCTTTCTGGTGCGCAAGGCGGAAAAAGCGCACGGCACAGGACGCCGCGTCGAAGGCTTTCTGCGCGAAGGCGCGCGCGTAGTGATTGTGGACGACGTGTGTACTACCGGTGCTTCGACCATCAACGCCATCGAAGCCGCGCGCGAAGCGGGAATGAAGATTGCCGCGGTGGTGTGCATTGTGGAGCGCGAAGAAGCGAACGGCCGTCCCGCCGTGGAGGCCGCAGCACAGGGCGCGCCGTTTCTGCGGCTCTTTACCGCCAAGGATGTGCGCGCCGAGCACGTGGCGCAGTTGGAGCAGAAGTAGCGCGCTATAGCATTTTCCGGATGGGTGTAGGCCCAAGCCGCAATGGCCGAGTGGATTTTCCGAAAGAAAATCCACCTTCACTCTCGCCGGAAGTTCACGGTATTCCTGAAAATGCCTTAGATCTCCCACCAGTCCAAGAGCATCATGCGCGGGTAGTAGAGTCCGGTGCGTACCTGCGCATCGGCGCCGTACATCAGGCGCAGCACGCGGGCATAGAGTTCGAGCTGCGGCGCAAAAAGGCTGCGCAGCCGCGGCAGCGCGGCCTTGGGATCGGAGTCCTCTGCGTGCGTGGTTTTGTAATCGACAATCCACCAGGTGTTTTCACCTTTGGTCATCGGTTCGTTGCCGGCGCGGAAGATGCGATCGGCCTGCACATTGCGTAGCGCGCCGTCAATGACGCCGGTCCAGCGCGCTTCAGCGGCGGCCTCTGCGTGCGGTGCGAGAATCCATTGCGCTACGGGATCGCCGAAGGCCTTTTGCGCGATCTCCCATGCCTGAGCCGCGATGGTTTCCGCCTGCGTGCGCTCCACGCCGCCCGCGCGAACTTGCGCGGCAACTTGCGGCATAATCCCGTGGATTATGTTGTGCGCTGCCTCGGGATCGAGCGCAGCGCTCAGGCGCGCCATTTCCGCAAAGAAAGCGTGAACAGCAGTGCCGAGCGCGCGTGAGAGCAGCCCGCCTTCATGGCGGGCATAGAGGCTTTGCTCACTGAGGCCGCCGATTGTGGACCGCGAAGCGGCACAGGCCAGTGCCGGAGGCTCATAGTCCGCGGGCAAACGGCGGAGCAGCGCGGGCTTTTCCGGCAGGAAGAGAATTGGCGGAATCTCGCCCGATGCCGCAATGTCCGAAATCTTCGTGCGCGTTTGTTCGTTCCTGGTCGCGGTGTATTGTGCCTGGGCCTCCGTGCTGAGCGCGGGCCACGCGGTCGCAAGAAGGCTGCGCGCCGGCGGTGCGAGCGGCTCATCACGGCTCTCCTGATACGGGATGCGTGTAAAAAAGTGCAGCTCCTCGCGGGCGCGCGTAGCGGCAACATAGAGAATGCGCCGCATCTCCTGCTGCTCGCGTGTGCGATAAACCTGCTCGACCCATGCTTTGGATTTTCCTGGATCGGCGCCCTTGGATTGCTGCGGCGCAACAAGAAATTCCGTGACAGCTCCGGATTCATCCTGCTCGGCAAGCCCGCGTTCAAGCCAGGCAATCATGCGCTGATGCGTCAGTCTTCCTTGAGCGTGCAAATCAGGAACAAGGACGACCTCGAACTCAAGGCCCTTGGACTTGTGAATCGTCATTAGGTGAACGCCGTTTTCGTTCCCTGCGGCCGGGTCCGGCTGCGCGGTCAAATCTTTCAGCGCGGCGTCCAGCGCGCTGCTGAGCAGGCCAGGCTCGCTGTCGGGCAAGTGATCCAGGGCATTCCACAGCAGATCAAGATTGGTGTGCGCGTGTTCATCCACACAATCAGCTCCGCCCGTGAGCAGCCACACCTGCTGAATCCAGGTGCCGAGCGCTGACGAAGAGGCGGAAACGCGCAGAATGGGCGCTTGCGCAAGCGCGTTCTGCAAACGCGCAACGGCATGTTGACCTTCTTCGCTGAGCAGGTGCGCACGCTCGGCGAGCAACTGCGGAATGGGGCGTCGATTGAGTGCAGGATCGTCCGCGCTGGCGAGTATGTGCAGGTCGGCGAGCGAGAGCCCGCACCACGGAGCGCGCAACACCCCGAGCCAGGCAACGCGATCTTCGCCATTCAGCAATGCGCGGCCGAGTGCGAGAGCATCGAGCACTTCAGGGCGGGCGCCAAGAGGCTCAAGATCGACCGCGCGAAATGGAATGGACGCTTCGCGCAATGCCTCTGCAATGGGCGCAAGAATTTTTCCTGTGCGCCCAAGAACGGCGATGCGATATTTTTCTCCACGAATGCGGGCCGCTTCCATGCGCGCCGTGCGGTTTTGAATCAACGCGACAATTTCCTGGATCTGGGCATCGCGGGCTTCCTGCCTGTAAGCATTACTCTCTGAACCGCCGCGCACAGTCTGCGGAAGAAATGCAATGTGACACTCCAGGCGCGAGCCATCGGATGGAGCTGGGGCGCGCGCGGGCTCTGCTTCCGCAAACTGAATGCCGCTTCCGTCGTCCGCCGCGAAGACCTTGCTGAAGAAATCGTTGAGCTTTTTGACCAGCTCCGGCGCAGCGCGGAAATTCGATGCGAGCCGCACGGATGTAAAGGGCAGCGGGTCGCCGCCGGGGAGTTCGAGTCCCTGCCGGCGGACACGCGCGAACAATTCGGCGTCCGCATCGCGGAAAAAGTAGATGGATTGCATCGGATCGCCGACGACGAAGACGGTTCGGTTGATTACGTCCGGCCACGCGGCCACCAGACTGGCGATGAGCCGGTGCTGGCGACGGCTTGTGTCCTGGAATTCGTCGACGAGCAGGTGATGAATTTCATCGGCAATGACCAGGGCCGCGTCGGTCGGTGTGCCGTCACTGTGCTGAAGCACGCGCTGTGCCATCTGTGCGACTTCGATGTAATCGGCTGCTCCGGCTTCGGCAAAGACAACGCGCAGCTCCGCAGCGGCATGGCGCAGCAGCGTGAAGCAGGCGCGCAGAATCGTCCAATCCTCTTCGGCATATCGCGCCGGAGGCAGCGCGCGAAGGCTGTGCAATGCGGATTCGAGGCCGGGCACTGCTTTGAGCGCCGTAATCAAATCCGCGTGGCGTTGCTTCTCCCGCTTACGGTCTGCGGGGAATCCGTTGCCGACGTTGACTGTTTTGCGGAAAGTGCCGTCGTTGGTGAGAAGAAGCTGCGCCAGGTCGAGCCACGCAAGACGTGCAGTCTCAGCCGCGTCAGGGTTTTCGCACGATGCGGAGGGGAATTCAGTCAGCTCAGCCAGCGCGCGATAACTTTCGTCGTCTTTTTGCGAACAGGCGAAGCGCGCAAGAAAATGCGCTTCCTCGCGCGCGCCGGGCGCGGCGCTTAATAGCTGATTGAGATGGACAAGTGCGCGCGCGATGTCCTTGGCAAAAGGGTTTTCCAGGCGCGCGCGAAGAGCATCCCAATCCTGCTCGCCTCCAAGAACAAACTCCTGCATCCATCGATCGCGCTTCGCCAGCATCTCCATTAACTGATCTTCGAGATCGCGCCAGTTGTTGTCACGCCAGAGGAGCAGTGTTTCAATCGCCTGTTGGAGCTCGGCATGGTTTGCGCGTGCCTCCGCTCCCAGCGCTTGCAGCGTGCCACGGGCTGCGCGGCGATAGAGTTCTTCGGGCTGTTCGGCAATGTCGAGCGCGCCGCCGAGACCGGAGAGCAGCGGTTGTTGCAGGGCGATCTCGCGGCAGAAGGAATCGATGGTGGAGATGCGCAACTGCGAGGGAAGCTCGATCAGATTCCATCCGCGCTGTTGCGATTGCATGAGAGCCGCCGCGGCAAGAGCTTCCATGGAAGCCGGGTCTGCCTCCACAGAGATTTGCGTATGTGCGGCTTTTTCCAGCTCAGACAGGATGCGATGGCGCATTTCGGCAGCGGCGGCTTTGGTGAAGGTAATGGCGACAATCTGCACGGGATCGTCTACGCGGCTTAGCAGGCGAAGAAAGCGACGCGTGAGCAGATCGGTTTTACCTGAGCCGGCGGGCGCCTGCACCAATACAGAATGGTCCGGCGCAAGCGCAAGCTCGCGCTGTGCCTGGTCGGGAGGGACGATGCGCAGGATGCTATTCATCGGCGTCTTCCATGCCGCTGCCGTATTGCTCATGAACGCGGCAGAGCGTTTGCAGGCCGCAGCGCTCGCATGTTTCCTTCGGATCGCGTGGATTCACATCGGCGCGGCCGGCTAAAAATGCTCGCGCCAACTGCTCGATATAGTCGCGCCACGCGATGAGCTTTTCTGCGGTAAGCGCATTTTTCACCAGGGCGGATGCGCTTTTGAGGTTCGGGAAAAGTGTGCCGGGAGCATTGCCGACGCTGCCTGCGAGAACGCATTCTCCGGGACGTATCTTTGCAAAGGCAAGCCCGCCGAGCTCGCTCTCTGCCGGCAGGGCGAAGCCGGCGTAGAGCGGAAGCTGCACGTCTTCAGGGCGCGGTAGCTCCCAGTCGCCGGGCGAGACCGCCCCGGTTTTGTAGTCGATGACGAGAAGCGTGCCGTCGTTCAGCTTATCAATGCGGTCAAGGCGCAGATGAAGCGTGAGGCCGGAGATGGCGGCTGTTGCCTGGGCTTCTGTTTCTTCCACGGTAAAGGGAAGGCGCGCAGATTCGTAATTGAGCCACTCCGTTACAAGGCGGGCAAGTCGCTGCTCTTCAAGCTCAAGATAGCGCCGCGGCATCTGCTCGCGCGCGGAAGCTGGAAGTTGCGCTGCCATGACGCTTCGCGCATGGGCAGACACAAACGACGCCAGATCGGAAATCGACTGAAGTTCCTGCAAGGTGCGGATGCCGTTGGACGGACCACTCCAGACGGCGTGAAGCACGGCATGAAGAAGCTGCCCGCGTGTGGATGGAGTTAAACCTGCTTCCGCAGCGCGCCAGCTCTGCGCATCGAGCCGCGCTATTGCGAAGGCTTTGAAGGGGCATTGGGATTGCGCGGTGAGTACGGTTGAGCCGCCACGAATAAATCCGTCCTCCGCTGCGGCGTGGTGAAGCGGGATACGGCTGTTGTCCGTAACGCGGGCTGTGCGTGGCGTATGGAGATGCGTTGCCGCGAGCTCCGTTGGCAGTTGCAGCGCTTCACCCGCGATTTGCACGATCAGGCTCGATGCGCGCGCCTCAACGCCTTCAAGCAGCCGCGCGCGGCTGAAGCAGATCACCGGCGCGGAAGCGGCAATGCGCCGTGTCATTGCGTATGCAAGGTCGTAGTCGATCTGCGGCGTTGCGTGAGGCATCTTTGCTTCGCGCTGCGCGTCTGGCGGCAGCAAAGGGTGTAGCGATCCGGGAGTGGGCCAGGAATCTTCCCCAACACCGAGGAGCCAGACGGCATCCGCGCTCAGGCCGGCAGATTCAGCAGGCCCTGCGATGAGGATGGATGCGTCTTCCGATTCGGGCGAGAAGAGCGTTTGATCGATAGCGCCGCGCAACTCGGTAAAGAATTGCTGCCATGTGAGACGGCGGCCGTCGAAACCGAGCGAGGCTGATAGCTCGACGGCGTGTTGCCATCGCTGCAGGGCCTGAAACTCAATGCTGGCGCGTGCGCGTGAGCCGGGCCAGCCGGCTGTTTCCAGAAGCTGCGGAATGAGCGCGGCCCATTGGTGCGGAGCTTGCTTCTGCCGCGCCACGGAGCGCAGCTCACGCCGCGATTCGGAGATGCGCTCTGCCCACGATGCAGGCAGACGCGAAGATATTTGCGGCTGGCGCAGGAATGCCTCGATCGTCCACCGCGTCCGCTCGAAGCCGCTGCGGCGCAGCGCTCGATGATGTGCTTGCAGCGCGGCGATTTCCTGCGCGCTGCCGATAGAGTCCGTCGAAAAAAGCCAGTCGATTTCGTGCTCCTGCAGCGCGCCGTCGAGCCATTGCAGCAAGAGGCAGGCGCTGCGCACGATTGCGGCTGAGCCAAGCGGCACGCCGAGCGAAAACTCGAATGATAGCGCTTCGCGCAGAAACGCCCGCTCGAACTCGCCGCGGCGTTGTTGTATTTCCTGCGTCAACACAAGGATGTGCGCGTGCGGATTGGATTCAAGCTGCTGCCGGCACCATCGCGCGCAGGCTGCCAGCTCGGATTGCGGGTCCGGTGCGGCGTAATGATGAAGATGAGCTGCCGGAGCGGATGCGGCGATGTGTATGTGTTCTCCCCACGCGTTGAAAAGGCTCTGCTGTGCAGGTGTGAATCGATCGAATCCGGTGAGGAGCAGAGGCGGCCTCGCTGCGCCGTCAGCCGGAAGCAGGGAAGTCAGATCCTGCGCGATACGGCCTGCGGAGATGAGCTGATTCGCTCGGCATTGGCGATCGAATTCCGCAAGCCATTTGCTGAAGGCCGACGCATCCTGCTGCCATCCTCTGCGGACTGGGCCTTCAAGGAATCGCGGAGCGTAATCGCAAAGCAGATTGTGCGCCTGCATGGCGAGCGCGGCCAGCCTGCGAAGCGGGCCGGGAAGCAATGCGGCGCTGTGGCCGCTCGACTGAATGATCTCAGACCAGATGGATTCTTCCTGCAAAGAGTTCAAAGGCACGCACCCATCCCTCGAACGCTTCTGCCATTCGGATTGGAGGAAAGCGCTGCATGAGAGAACAGCCGGAGCGGGCCAAGCGGAAAGGCCTTCGCTGCGTCGCGCGCGATGGTAGGCGGCAACAATGGCGCGCGCGGCACGCTCGCTCGATGCGACGGCGCGGCCGCCGCCGCGCAGCCATGCGTCTAATTGCGTGGAAGGATTTTCTCCCATTCCAGCGTTATACCTTGCGCGGTCGCGGCGTGCCACAGCCGGTGCGGCGGAATGCGCATGGTTGTACACTGGTGGCGTGAAACGCATAGCCTTTTCGAGCGCCGTTCTGGCCGCTTTCCTGCTGGCGGGATGTCACAGCAGCCCCAGGCCCGCTGCCTCTTCCGGTTCCGATGCCAACTCCGCCTATACGACCTATAAGCTGCGCGGCAAAATTGTTGGCGTTAACAGCGCTACGGGCGAGCTGACAGTGGCGAATGAAAACATTCCCGGCTTTATGGACGCGATGACGATGCCATACAACGTGAAGGACCCGGCGGTCCTGAGCGACCTGCATCCGGGCGACACGATTACAGCCGACCTGATGGTCTCAAAGCAGGACGAGTCGAATATGTATCTCGATCACATCGTGGTGGTGGCGCAGGCCAAGCCGGATTATAAGCCCACGGTGATCTATCACGTTCCCGCGCCGGGCGACGTGGCGCCGAATTTCGCATTGCTCAATCAGAATGGGCGCACGATCCATCTCGATCAGTTCCGCGGGAAGCAGCTTTTGATCACGTTCATCTATACGCGTTGCCCGCTGCCGAACTTCTGCCCGCTGGTGACGCATAATTTCGCCATCCTGAACGAACGCATTGCCGCCGATCCGGCGCTTTCCGCAAAGACGCATCTGCTGTCCGTGAGCTTCGATCCGGATCACGATACGCCGGCGCGCCTGCGCGCTTACGGAGCAGAGTACATCGGCAGCGATGCGAAGAGCGCCTTCGCGCATTGGGATTTTGCGGTGCCGAGCAAGGAAGTGCTCCATGAGATGGCGCAGTACTTTGATGTGGGGCTCTCGCAGGCAGCGGATGGGACCATCACGCATACGCTTTCCACAACGCTGATTGGCGCCGACGGCAAGGTCGAGCATTTTTATCCCGGCAACGACTGGACCGTGGACCAGGTCTTTGCGGATGTGAAGCAGGACGCCAATCGCGGCTGAGCATTTCGGCCGCTGAAATGAGCGGCGGTACAACTGGTATGCTGGCCATACACTCACATGGAGGTTCTGGATGGCGAAGGTAACACTGGTTTTCGCGGTTTTATTGATCGCGCTTGGCCTGATTGGATTTTTCGGTACGGGCAGCCAGCATCCCACGGCTCTTATTCCCACATGGTTTGGCGTGGCACTCGGTTTCTTCGGCTTTCTTTCCATCAACCCCAGTGAATCCCGCCGCAAGCTCTTTGCGCATATCAACGTCACCATCGGCTTGCTCGGTTTTATCGGCACCTTGATGGGCTTGATCCACTTCCTCACTGGAAAGCTGGGCGCCAATCCTCCGGCCACGGAAGCCAAGGCCGCCATGGCGGCGCTTTGCCTCACTTACGTCATTCTCTGCGTGCGCTCGTTCATCGCGGCGCGTCGTGCGCGGCCGGTGTAGCTCATGGGAGCCATACATGGCGGCGGCCTCGGCGGCTTGCGTGCCGAGCGCATGTCGGGTCGGCAGCTACGCGCCGGCCAGGCCGACCCGCTCAAAGCCAGGCCCAATCTCAAAAAAATCTGGCCGCAGGCGGTTGCGCTTGTGGCTCCGCGCAAAGGCCTGCTCTTCGCCGGCCTCGTGCTCATGGCCATCAACCGTGTCGCCGGCCTGGTGATGCCATACACCAGCAAACCGCTGCTCGATAAAGTTCTTGCGCGCACGGGCAATCCCAAACTGCTGCCGCCGTTGATTGCGCTGGTCTTTGGCGCGATGATCGTGCAGGCTATCACTTCTTACGCTCTCACGCAGATGCTCTCCGTCGCCGGCCAGCGGCTCATTGCGGAGCTGCGCCGCGATGTGCAGCGCCATGTCGGCCTGCTCTCCGTCGCATACTACGACGCCAACCGCACCGGCAATCTCGTCTCGCGCATCATGACCGATGTCGAAGGCGTCCGCAATCTCGTCGGCACCGGCCTTGTTCAGTTTCTCGGCGGCTTGCTTACTTCCGCCATCGCCTTCCTATTCCTGCTGCACAAAAGCGCCACTGTCACGCTCACGGTTTTTACCGTTGTCGGCATCTTTGTCTTTATCCTTCAGTACGCCTTCAAAACCATTCGCCCTATCTTCCGCGAACGCGGCAAAATCAATGCGGAAGTTACAGGCCGCCTCACCGAGTCGCTCGGCGGCGTGCGCGTCGTCAAGGGCTATCACGCCGAGAAGCGCGAGCACGAGGTTTTTTCCGGCGGCGTTGAGCGCCTGCTCCAGAACGTCATGAAGTCCCTCACGCTCACCAGTGTGCTTTCGTCCGCATCCACCACGGTGATGGGTCTGGTCTCCGTCCTTGTCATGTGGCTTGGCGGGAACAGCGTTCTCCACGGCCACTGGACCACAGGCGACTACTTTCAATACAACATGTTCCTTGTCTTCATGGTCGCGCCAATTTTTCAGATCGTAAACATCGGCACGCAGTTGACGGAAGCCTTCGCCGGCCTTGACCGCACCAGCGAGCTGATGGCGGAGCTTGAGGAAAACCAGTCATCCGGCCGCACGGAAAAGATGCCGCCTATTGAAGGCCATGTGCAGTTTGAACATGTCGAATTTGCCTATGATCCGGACAAGCCCGTGCTGCACGGCATCAGCTTCAACGCTGAGCCGGGCGCGATCACAGCGCTCGTCGGCTCATCAGGATCAGGCAAATCAACCATCATCAGCCTGCTCTGCGCCTTTCACACACCTGCGGCAGGCAGAGTCCTGGTCGATGGTTTCGATCTGTCGAAGGTGGATCTCAACACCTTCCGCTCCCAGCTCGGCGTTGTGTTGCAGGACTCGTTTCTTTTTGACGGCTCGATCCGTGAGAACATCCTGTTCTCGCGCCCGGATGCGACCGAAGAGCAATTCCTCGCGGCCTGCCGTACCGCTCGCGTGGATGAGTTTGCCGAACGCTTTCCCGAAAGCTACGACACCATCGTTGGCGAGCGCGGCGTGAAGCTCTCCGGCGGCCAGCGCCAGCGTCTTTCGATTGCTCGTGCGCTGTTGGCGGAGCCGCGCATTCTTATCCTTGACGAGGCCACAAGCTCGCTCGATTCCGAATCCGAGGCGATGATTCAAGCCGGCCTGGCGCAGCTCATGCAGGGCCGCACAACTTTTGTCATCGCGCACCGGCTCTCCACCATTCGCCGCGCCGATCAGATTCTCGTAGTAGAGCAGGGAAGGATCGTTGAGCATGGCAATCACGAACAGCTCTACGCATTCGGCGG
>JASHPD010000137.1 GCA_030038315.1 Acidobacteriaceae bacterium | reverse complement strand
CGGTCCGCGCGTCGGCCTCACCGCCGGCAAGGTTCTCGGCAAGGCGCACGAGCGCAACCGCATCAAGCGCCGGCTGCGCGAAGTGCTGCGCCGCCATGTCGATCTGCTCCCGGCCAACGCCGATCTCATCCTGCATCCGCGCCGCGCGGTGCTGACGATGGAATTTGCGAAACTTGAGGCCGAGATTGTGCGTATCTTGACTCAGGCTCGCGCGGAATTAGTCCGCACGGAGCCGCAGGCCCGCGCCGAGGCTGCCAAAACAGAGGCGCGCAAGGCGGCAGGTCCGCAGTAATCATGGCAACCCGCATCCTTCTCGCTCTCCTCGCGTTTTACAAGCGCTGGCTTTCGCCTGCGCTGCATACGCTTAGCCCAGGCGGATGCAAGTTCCGGCCTACCTGCTCGGAGTACGCGGCCGAAGCCATTACGATCCACGGCCCGCTGCGCGGCGGAGCGCTTGCGCTCGTGCGCCTGCTGCGCTGCCATCCCTTCAGCCGCGGGGGATTCGACCCCGTTCCGCTCCCGCAAACACACGCGACTCCCCACGAACCTTTACCATAGAGAAAGCGGCCTGCCCGCAAGGCGCGGCTGCTCTCTCGAAAACCATAGGACGTATCCTTTGCCCGAATTTCAAAATCCTAATCTTCAATCGCAGGGAGGCCCCGGCGGTGGTGGCGGCGGTGGCGGTGAAATGCGCTCCATGCTGGCCCTGGCCTGTCTCTTTATTGCCGTCTTCTTCGGTTACCAGCTTTTCTTCAACAAGCCAAAGCCCGAGACGCCGCCGCAACAGCAGGCGCAGACGCAGCAGCCCGCGCAACAGACAGCCGCCAATACGGCTGCAAGCGCTGCACCAGCGCAGGCCGCGGCTGCCACGCCCGCCATCGCCGCCTCCGCAGAGAGCGAAACCACGATCGAGAACGCGAATTACAAGATCGTCTTCACCAATCGCGGCGCTCTGGTCAAGCACTGGATTCTGAAGCACTACGACGACTCGGCCGGCAAGCCGCTGGACATGGTGCAGCAGCAGGCATCGGCACGCTTCGGCCTGCCGCTTTCGCTCTTCACCTATGATTCCACCCTGGCCAGCGAGCTGAACTCGGCGCTCTATCAGGTTTCAGAGACGGGGCAGGCTTCAGGAACCGGAACGTTTACCGCGCCGGCCACTCTCACCTTCCACTACGCGCAGAACGGCCTTGACGTGGTGAAGACCTTCACCTTCGACGCCAGCTACGTCATCCACGCCACGGTCGAGGTGCGCCGCAACGGCCAGCCGGTGCGCGCGCTGCTTTCCTGGCCTGCCGGACTTGGCGACATGGAAGAGTTCCAGGGCCATGCCTCGTCCATCCCGGGCCTCTCGCGCACGCCTTCGTTCTTCGCCTGGTCGATTGACGGCAAGGACGACACGCAATCCGCTTCGAAGGTCAGCAATAACAACACTCTCGAAGGCAGCTACGACTACGCAGCCACTTCGGACCTTTACTTTACTGCCGCGTTCCTGCCTGACACGCCGGCTCGCACAACGGTCGTCACGCTGCACAATGCCGTCGAGCTGCCTACCGATCTCAACAACCCGTCGAGCCAGAAAAAGCCGGCGGACATCATCGGCCTGGCTGTGGGCGATACCTCCGGCGTGACTTCGCTGCGCCTCTACGCCGGCCCCAAGCAGACCGACATTCTTGCCAGCATCCGCGCCACGGGTCCGGACGGCAAGCACTCCGGCCCATCGCTCAAGCCGCTCATCCAGTACGGTATGTGGACCATCATCGCCGTGCCGCTCTTCTGGTGCCTGAGATTTCTCAATGAGCACGGCATTCCCAACTGGGGCTGGGACATTGTTCTCTTTACCTCGCTGGTGTATCTCTTCATGCTGCCTACGCGGCTGAGCATGATGAAGTCCTCGCTGAAGCAGATGCGCATCCAGCCGAAGGTGGAGGCCATCAAGCGCAAATACGCGCACCTCAAGGCCACGGACCCCAAGCGCTCCGAGATGAACTCGGAGATGATGGCGCTTTATAAGACCGAGGGCGTCAACATGTACGGCAGTTGCATTCCGCTGCTGGTGCAGATGCCGCTCTTCTTTGCCTACTACCGCGTGCTGCAGTACGCCGTTGAGCTGCGCCATGCGCCGTGGGCCTGGCTCCATGATCTCTCGGCTCCCGACCCGACGTACATTCTGCCGATTCTCATCATCGCCACCATGTTTTTCACGCAGATCATGACGCCGATGCCGGGCATGGACCCGGCGCAGCGGCGCATGATGGCCTTCGTGATGCCGGTTTTCTTCGGCTTCATTCTGCTGAAGGAATCCTCGGGGCTGGCGCTTTACTGGTGCGTCGGCAACATCATCAACCTCTGCATCCAGCTCTGGATCAACAACTCGAAGATCGGCAAGGAAATGCAGGCGCTGGCCGCCAAACGCGCCGCAAAGAAAGCCGGAGGCCGCGTCGTTCAAGGCCGCCGGTAAGCAGACCTTCAAGCAAAACGCAGGGCGCGGATATCCGCGCCCTGCGTTTTTGTGTTAACGGCCAGGCGCTGCATCCTTCTTACGCTCTGTACGAAAAATGAGATCACTGCAAAGCCACACGCAACGCCTCTTCAATCCCTGGATAGAGAAATGTAAATCCCGTATCCATCAACTTGCGAGGTACAACGCGTTGACTCGCCAGAAGCGCTTCATCCGCCATCTCGCCAAATACCAGCCGCAGCGCGAACGCCGGAGCCGGCAATATAGCCGGACGACACACAGCGCGGCCCAGCGCGCGCGCAAACTCCGCATTCGTCACCGGATTCGGCACAACGAGATTGATGGACCCGGAGAGCGCTTTCGTCTCGATCACAAACCGCGCCGCGCGAATTACATCCGCAAGCGCAATCCAGCTCATCCACTGCTGTCCGCTACCCAGTCTGCCGCCAAGGCCGAGGCGAAAAATCGGAAGCATCTTCTTGAGCGCGCCAGCCTCGCCATCCAGCACAAGCCCGCAACGCAGATGGACGACGCGAATCCCGGCTTCTTTTGCCGGCTGCGCCGCTTCTTCCCACGCACGGCAGAGATCGGCAAGAAATCCTGTGCCAATCTCCGAAGATTCATCCAGAGCTTCGTCGCCGCGATCGCCATAAATGCCCGTCGCCGAAGCCACAAGCAGAACCCGCGGCGGCTGGCTCAAACCTGCCAGTATTTCCGCCAGCGCGCGCGTCGATCTCACGCGGCTCTCCACCATCTCCCGCTTGTAACCGGCAGTCCATCGCCGCGCAGCAACATTTGCCCCGGAGAGATGAATCGCCGCCGCCAGGTTTTCGAGCGAATCTGTTTGCGCAAAAGCCCGGAGGGCTTCAGGATGCCACTCCACTTCCGCGCCGGAAGCCGGTTGGCGGCGCACCAGTTGCAGCGTCTCGAAGGAAGAAGTTGGGGAAGAGGCAAAGCCGCGGCGCAGCGCGGTTCCCAGCATTCCGGATGCGCCGCTGAAGAGAATTCGGCCCTGCATAAGGAATATCTCCACTCTCTGCGCAGGGCCGGATTTGCCGCCGCCTCGCGCTGTCAGTAGCATAGAAACAGAATTTGATCCGGGAAACAAATCCCGGACTGCACGCATGGGGAGGACTGCGATGCCCGGCACCGAAGCCCGCACGACGCCCATCGACTCGCGCTCCGCGCAGGTTGACGAAGAAGCTGCTGAGCGCTTCATCGCGGACAAGCACATCGGCGAGCGCATCAAGCGCCTGCGGCTCAGGAAATCCATGGGGCTTGTCGAGCTGGGCCGTCTCACCGGCCTTTCGGCCAGCTTTCTTTCGCAGCTTGAAACCGGCCGCGTCGTTCCCACGCTGCGCAATCTTGCCCGCATCGCGATGGTCTTCTCAAAAGACCTCGCCCATTTTTTCGAGAATGAGCCGCAGCCGCTCTTCCGCGTCCACCGGCGCAAGGAGCGCGCGCGCCTGCCGCAAACCGGCACCGATCATCCAGCCTATTATTTCGAGAGCCTCGGCTACATGGTCCCCGACCGCCACATGGACCCCTACTTTGCGCAGTTTCTTCCCGTCTCCGGCGAGGCCGAGCAGACCGAAGCCGCGCGCACACACGTCCATCCCGGCTACGAATTTCTCTATGTCCTTGAAGGTGAGCTGGAACTGCGCCAGGGCGAGAACCACGCCAGGCTCGAAGCCGGCGATGCCGTCTACTTCGACTCCGGCGTTGCGCATTCTTATCTCTGTGTTGGCCAAAAACCGGCCAGCGCGCTCATCGTAGCCATGCACCAGCCCATGACCGTGCGCCCCGCCGCGCCGGCACTGGCGAAAAACGCGCCATCGGCCCACTAACCTTTCACTGCGTCAAAAAACGCCGCCACTTCCAGCCAGCTATTCACGCGCGTAAAGCCGGTCGCGGCCACATTATGCGGCGCGGTGAAAAGCAATCCGTGCCCTTCAAAGCGCTGTAAGTTCCGCGGCAGGTCGTCGATCAGGTAATCGGCGCGCAGAATGCTCTTGCTCCCGCAGAAGACATAATGCGTCGGCGGAATAAAGGAAAAATGCCGCTGCAGCCAGCGGTATTTCGCGTCGAAGGAGTTCGGCACGCTCATCGCCGCCGTGGCCACAAAGACCTCAAAGCGCTTGCTCAAATCCCTGAGCACTGTCTGCGAGTCGGGCATCAGCGGCAGGTCTTCAAAAAAATCCTCCGCGTCTAGAAAGGCCCGCAACTGTGCCTGCCGGTCGAGCGGGGTAACCTCCCAAAGATTTTTACCGGCCAGATCCTCCGGCGTTACCGCTTCATCAAACTCCTGGTTATAACGGCGCAGATGCTCGGCCAGCGTATCGGCCATCACTTCGTCCATATCGACACAGATGCGGAGCACGAAATCTTCCCTGAAATAAAAATGGCAGCTCGCTTTTCGAAAAAATCAGCTTCCAAAAGATTAGCCGATAGCCCCGCGCCGGGTCCGCCGCGTCTACCCCTTTGTTGACACATTGCGGCAGTCGCGCATCTTAGAGCAGAATCCGAGTAATCGTGCCCTTTGGGGCTATGTGCGAGGTGACTTTTTCTTAAGGAAAAAGCCACTGGACGGATGCGGCTCCGGGGTGCAGCAACTCGGATTCTGCTGTAATGGAAGAAGAGCTGTCAACGCACAGGCGTGGAGGAAACGATTGAACCAGGAATCAAATCCGCAATCGAATCCGCAGAAAAGATCCTTCTGGCGCAGAAATCGCTGGCTGCTCTGGCTGGCCGCTGCGGTAGTTGCGGTCTTTATTGCCATCGGCGCGGTGCTGGCCATCGTTGCGCAGCGCTTTGAGCCGTATCTCCGCGCACGCATCGTTGCAAGCCTTGAGCAGCGCTTCCGCACCCACGTCGAGCTCGACGGCTTCCACGTCGCCGTCAACAACATCCGCCAGGGCGAGTGGGGCATCTGGGCCACCGGTAACGGCCTGCGTATCTGGCAGCCCACGCCCACAAACGGCCAGCAGCAGCTCGAAGTCACCTCCAACGCGCCGATGATCTCGCTGAACTCCTTCAGCTTTCACGTCCCGCTGCGCTGGCAGCAGACCAGAACCATCCACATCGGCGAGATTCGCCTCAAGGGTTTGCACCTGCGCCTTCCGCCACACTCGCCCAAGGCGCAAAACGTGCCCATTCCTCCAGCCGCCGAACCCAATCCGCAACAGCCTGCCGTCGTCATCGACCGCATCGTCTGCGACGGTGTCGATCTTCTGCTCGAAACCAACAAGCCTGGCAAGCTCCCCATGGACTTCACCATCCCGCACCTCATGCTCACGCACCTCACGCCCGACGGCCAGATGGACTATATTGCCGACGTTGTGAACCCCAAGCCCAAAGGCGTGGTTCATGCGGAAGGCAACTTCGGCCCGTGGCAAACTGCCGATCCCGGCCTCAGCCCCATCGACGGCAAATACCATCTCGACAAGGCCGATCTCAGCGTCTTTCGCGGCATCGGCGGTCTCATTACCTCTGACGGCCAGTACACCGGCACGCTGCGCGAGCTGCACGTCACTGGTACGTCCAGTGTTCCCGACTTCCGCCTTTCGCACTTCGGCAATCCCGTTCCGCTCACCACACAATTTGACGCGCGCGTAGACGGCACCGACGGCGACACCTGGCTCGACAACGTGAACGCCACGTTGGGCCGCTCGCCGTTCACCACCTCTGGCCAGATCGTCCGCATCCGCCTCGGCGCATCGCTGCCTGCTCCGCAAACAACGCCTCCGCAGGTGGCGCAGGCGGACGGCCGCGATATCGACCTCAACATCAATATCACGCACGGCCAGATCGACGACTTCCTGAAGCTGACGAGCAAGAGCGGCAATACGCTGCTCACCGGCGCGGTCGCCGTCAAGGCCCATCTCGAAATTCCGCCCGGCGCCGGATCGCTCGACGAGCGCATGAAACTCGACGGAACATTTCAGATCAGCGGCGCGCATTTTACCAGCGACAAGATTCAGGCCCGCATCCAGGAGTTGAGCCTGCGCGGCCAGGGCAAGCCGGAAGACATCAAGGCCGACGACTCCGCACTTGTGCAATCGGAGATGCACGGCGCCTTCCACATGGCGCACGGCTCCATCGCCTTGCCCGATCTTGATTACAACGTCCCCGGCGCGGACATCCAGCTCAAGGGCAGCTACGCGCTCGACGGCGCGCTCAACTTCACCGGCACGGCGAAGATGCAAGCCACTGTTTCGCAGATGGTGGGCGGCTGGAAGGGACTACTGCTCAAGCCCGCCGACAAGTTTTTCAGCAAAAACGGCGCCGGAACGCTCGTGCCTATCACCATCCAAGGTACGCGTGAAACCCCTAAATTCAACGTAGATTTCAGCCGCATCGGCTGGAAGGGCACGCGCGCCGAGAACCCGGCCACAAAGCAGCAGTGAAAACAACTGTATAAGCCGCAACCGCATCCATTTCCCATACGAGCATATATGCCAGGGTCATGTGATAGAGTCCCCTGTTGCGCCCGCGTTTTCATATCGACGGCGTCTAAGGAAGGAGAACGCGATGCACTGGACTCAGCGCGCGGCCCTCTGCGCTCTGCCAATCTTGTTCTGGACAGGTGGAATGACTGCACAAACCGCAACCCTCCCGCAGCCAAAGACAATTCCTGCAAGCGAGCAAACCACCGAGCAGGACTGGTGGCAGAACGCAGTCATCTATGAAATTTATCCGCGTAGCTTTCAGGACTCTAACAACGACGGCATCGGCGACCTGAACGGCATCACCTCACGCCTCGACTATCTCCAGGAACTCGGCGTAGACGCCATCTGGCTCACTCCTATCTATCCTTCGCCGCAGGTCGATTTTGGTTACGATATCTCCGATTACAGAGCCATCGATCCGCAATACGGCACCATGGCTGATTTCGAGCGCCTCGTGCGGGAAGCAAAAAAACGCAACATCCGCATCCTCATGGACATGGTGATGAACCACACCTCCGACCAGCATGAGTGGTTCCTCCAGTCGCGTTCCTCGCGCACCAATCCCTACCGTAACTGGTACGTCTGGCGCGACGGCAAGGGCGAGACCACAACCGGCGAAGGCGCGCCGCCCAACAACTGGCAATCGCTCTTCGGCCATTCCGCCTGGCAGTGGGATGAAAAAACGCGTCAGTACTACTACCACAAGTTTTACGTCCAGCAGCCTGACCTCAACTGGCACAACCCCGCCGTTCACACGGCTTTCCGTGACATCATCCGCTTCTGGCTCGATAAGGGTGTCGGCGGCTTCCGTTTCGACGCCATCACCACGCTTTATGAAGACTCCGAGCTGCGTGATGAAGGCGTCGTCCACGACGCTCACGGCAACGTCGTCATCAACGCCTACGGCGATCCGCAGCTTGACGGCTCCCGCACCGACAACCTTCCCGAGCTGCACACCGTCGTTGCGGAAATGCGCTCCGTCTGCGATGAGTTCAATTCCACGCATTTCCCCGGAACGCGCATCATGATCGGCGAAACCTACCTGCCCAACATTACCGAGCTGGGCAAGATGTACGGCTCGCACAACAAGCCCGAGTTCCAGTTGCCGATGGATACGCAGATCGGCTTCATCAACAAGCTCGACGTTGAAGAATTCCGCCTGCGCATCAACGAGGCCGAGCGGCAGCTCCACGGCCACACGCCGCTCCTCGTCTTCACCAATCACGACAACCCCCGCCTCGACCTGCGCTACGGCGACGGCGTGCATAACACTGAAATCGCGCGCGTCATCTCAACAATCCTATTTGCCACGCGCGGCGCATCACTCTTTTATTACGGCGACGAGATCGGCATGAAGACTACGCCGCCCATGCGCAAGGAAGACGTGAAAGATCCCATCGGCATCACCGGCTGGCCCAAAGAAAAAGGCCGCGACGGCGAGCGCACCCCCATGCAGTGGAACGCGACGGCAAACGCAGGCTTCTCGGATGGCAAGCCCTGGCTGCCCGTTCCGCCCACTTACACGCAGGTCAACGTCGCGGACGAAGAACGCAACCCCAACTCACTGCTCAACTGGTACAAAGCTCTCATCGCCCTCAAGAAGACCAACTCCGCATTCGCCCACGGCAACAACGTCATGCTCGACACTGCGAACACCAAGGTGCTGAGCTGGCTTCGCCAAACCCCATCCGGCCGGCAGGTCGTCATCAGCGCCAACTTCACCCCCGAGCCGCAAACAGTGAATCTGACGCACGGCGCCACGCTCCACTCCACGCACGCCACAACTCTGCTTAAATCCCCCGGCGGCCTCAATCCCTCCACACTGGATGTAGTACATCTAGCTCCTTTCGGTGTCTACATCGGAGAAGTCAAGTAGTATCCACCAAACGCGCAGGGTGTCCCATGTCTGCGTTTTGAGACGTGGGAGCCAATCCAGCACTCTACAATAAAAGAGTGATCGAACTCGTCCAGATCGAGCCCGCGCGCAAGGCACCTGCTCCCAAGCCCGAGTGGCTCAAAGCCAAAGCCCCGATGGGCGAGACCTTTCACAGCCTCAAGCGCCTCGCCCGCTCGCTGAACCTGCACACCGTCTGCGAGAGCGCGCAGTGTCCCAACATCGGCGAGTGCTGGAATCATCGCACCGCAACCTTTATGATGCTCGGCAACCGCTGCACGCGCCGCTGCGGCTTCTGCGCCGTGCCCAAGGGTCGCCCCGAGCCCATTGATTTCGACGAGCCGCGCCGCGTGGCGGAAGCCGTGGCCGCGCTGGAGCTGAAGTTCGCCGTTATCACCAGCGTCAACCGCGACGACGATATCGTTGGCGGCGCGCGTGCCTTCGCCATGGTGATTGAAGAAATCCGCCGCCAGTCTCCCGGCTGCGGCGTGGAAGTGTTGATCCCCGACTTCCAAGGTAACCGCGAAGCCATCCGGATCGTCGTTGAAGCGCGCCCGGAAATCCTCGACCACAACACCGAGACCGTGCCGCGCCTCTATCGCGTCGTCCGCTCCGGCGCGCGCTATGAGCGGACTCTTGAGTTGCTGCGCTATGCCAAGGAATTGCAGCCCGCCGGCCTCACAAAATCCGGCGTCATGGTTGGACTGGGCGAAGAAACGCGCGAACTGCTCGAAGTCTTCCGCGATCTCGCCAGCGTTCACTGCGACATTCTCACCATCGGCCAGTATCTGCGCCCCTCGCGCGATCACTTGCCCATGGCGCGCCTCTACACCCCGCGCGAATTCGCTGAATTGAAGGCAGAAGCCCTCAAAATGGGCTTTCGTCACGTAGAAAGCGGCCCGCTCGTGCGCAGTTCGTATCATGCGCATGAGCAGGCCGAGTCGAGCGGGTTTGTGCCGGTAACATCACTAATTGCATGATCGCGACATGAAAGCAAGGATACGCCAAAGATAGTGCGCCCTTGCGTGGTGGTGTGCGTGTGCAGCGATTAGGATGGATGGAAGCCGTCATTGAAGACAAAGGCAGGATTGAGCGAAGGGGGATTGAGAAGATGCGTTGTTTGCGCGTGTGGCTGGCGGGGTGTTTGCTGGGGGTGGCTTGCATGGCATATGGGGCGCAGGCGGGCCAGACTGCCGCGCAGAAGCCGGTCAAGCCGAAGCCGAGAATGGTCCGGCCGAATGATGCGGGCGCGCCAGCGCCTACGCGGGCCGATATGTTGCGCGGAGCCTATGGGCCGTACCGCGCGAATAATGACCTGCTCTACTATCACCTCGACATTCGCGTGGACCCGGCGAAGAAGTTTATCGGCGGGAAGAATACGATTCGCTTCCGGATGCTGAAGGATGGGGACCGCATTCAGCTTGACCTTACAGATAAGTTGAATGTCGATAAGATTCTGTTTGGCGCGACGCCGCTGAAGTATGAGCGCGACGGCAGCGCGGTGTTTGTGGATTTTCCGAACGAACTGCGCGCGGGACAGACTTACTCGATCGATTTTTATTACTCGGGCAATCCGCCGGAGGTGGGACGGTTTGGCGGGATCACGTTTAAGAAGGATGTGTCCGGGCATGACTGGATCAATACAGCCTGCGAGGGTGACGGCGCGAGCGTGTGGTGGCCGAACAAGGACCAGTGGCGCGATGAAGTCAACAGCATGGACATCAGCGTGGCTGTGCCGAATGGGCTGATGGATGTTTCGAATGGGCGTCTGACCAGCAAGAAGGACTTAGGCGATGGTTATACGCAATGGAATTGGCATGTAAGTTACGGCATCAATAACTATGACGTGGCGTTGAATATCGGGAATTATGTTCACTTTGGCGATACGATGGGGCCGTTGACGCTGGATTACTATGTGCTTTCGGAGGATTTGGCCAAGGCTAAGGTGCAGTTTGCGCAGGTGAACACGATGATGGACGCTTACCAGCATTACTTTGGCGAGTATCCGTTTATCCGCGATGGTTATAAGTTGATTGAGGTTCCTTACTCCGGCATGGAGCACCAGAGCGCTGTGGCTTATGGGAACTTATTTAAGAACGGCTATCTGGGACGTGACTGGACGGGAGTGGGGATAAGTCCGCGGTTTGACTTCATCATCATTCACGAGAGCGGGCATGAGTGGTTCGGCAACAGCATTACGGCGGCGGACCCGGCGGATATGTGGATTCACGAGGGGTGGACCACTTACTTAGAGGGTTTGTATGTGGAGTATCGCTGGGGCAAGGATGATGCGATCAAGTATCTCAATGGACTGAAGCCGAAGATTTATAACCTGCGGCCGATTGTGGCGGAGACGGGCGTGAATGCCGATCCGACGGAGGATCAGTACTTCAAAGGCGCGCTGATGCTGAACACGCTGCGCAGCGTGGTGAATGACGATGCGAAATGGTTTGCGCTGATTCATGGGGTGTATCAGCACTTCAAGTATCAGAACATTACGACGGACGATATGGTCGCGTATTTCAACACGCACACGGGGATGAACCTTACGCCGATCTTTAACCAGTATCTGCGGCACACGGATATTCCGCGTCTGGAGCTGCTGTTTGGCGAGTCGCCGAACCTGGTGATGTATAAGTGGGCCGCGGATGAGGAGGATTTTGCAATGCCGGTGCGCGTGGGCACGCCGGGGCACTGGCAGATGATTCATCCGACGACGAAGTGGCAGTGGATGACCTCGCCACTGAGCAAGGATCAGTTTCAGGTGGATACTGACCACTACTATATTGACGTGAATAAGCAGTAGCAGTGCGCAGGAGAGCTTTGGATGTCCCTGGATAGACGTGATTTTGTAAAGTCGCTTGCGGCTTCGCTTGCGGTGCCGGCAGTTCCAGCCTCGATTCCGTCGTTGAGCAGTGCGGAGACCGCGCCAAAGCTGCGGCCGGATAAAAATCGGCGGCCTAAGCATGTTGTGCTGATGATCTGTGACGATCTTGGTTACGGCGATTTGGGGTGTTATGGCTCGCACTTGCCGACTCCGAACCTGGACGGCATGGCGGCGCGCGGCGTGCGCTATCTGCGGTTTAACGCAGGGCATCCTATCTGCTCTGCTTCGCGCGCAGCGCTGATGACGGGCCGCTATGGCACACGCTCGAATACCACGAGCGCTTTCTCTCCGGACAGCACCATCGGGACTTCCGTTGACGAGACTATGCTCTCCAACCTGTTTCACGAGGGTGGGTATAAAACAAAGGCGATCGGCAAATGGCATCTTGGGCACGAGCCGGAGTATCTGCCGACGCGGCGCGGATTCGATTCGTTCTTTGGCGTTCCTTACAGCGTGGATTTCAAGCCGCTGCCGCTTTATCGCGATACGACGATTGTTGAAGAGGACACGGACCGCGAGCAGTTGACATCGCGCTACACCGAAGAGGCGGTGAAGTATATCGACGCCCACCACGGCGAGCCGTTCTTTCTGTACCTGGCGTTTTCTTATCCGCACGATCCGGCTCGCGCGTCGGAGCGGTTCAAGGGGAAAACGCAGTTTGGGAACTCCGGAGATGCAATTGCCGAGATCGACTGGAGCGTTGGCGAGGTTTTGCGCGCACTGGAACGCAATGGGCTTACGTCCGACACGCTGGTGCTGTTTACCAGCGATCATGGGCCGTGGTACCAGGGCAGTCCGGGAATGCTGCGCGGCCGTAAGGCCTCTACGTTTGAAGGCGGGTTTCGCGTGCCGCTGATTGCGCAGTGGCCGGGTGTGCTGGCTGCCGGGGAAGTGCGCAATGCGTGGTGCTCGAATATGGACGTGCTGCCGACGCTGGCGGATTTATGCGGCCTGCCGCTTCCATCCAAGCCGCTCGATGGGGCGGATATGCGGGATATTCTTTTTGGCGAAGACGAGACGCCAAAACGCAAGCCGCTGCTCTACTTCTCTCCGATGGGGGATCGCGGCAATGATGTGCATTGTATTCGCGACGGGAAGTGGAAGCTGCGCGTGGCGCAGGCCACGAAAGGGGAAATCTATCTCAACGACGCGACTACGGGGGCGAATGCGAGCGCATGGCTGAGGCATCCGGAGCTCTACGACGTGGAGCTGGATCCGGCGGAAAGCTACGACGTGGCGCATCTGCATCCGGAGATTGTGAAGCGGCTTTTCGAGAGCCTGGAGGCGCAGATGCCATCGTTTCCGCAGGATGTGGTTGAGGCTTATGCCAAGCTGAAAAAGAATCCGGGGGATATCAGCACTCCTCCGGGTGCGGCGCCGCGGCCGGATCATATGCAGATTTCCGATGAGTTGTGGGAACCGCCGGATCGCCGGGATAAGTAGGCAGATTCTTTGTCGGACGACGCATTGGCCGTGGATGACGTTGCCGCTGAGCAAGGATCAGTTTCAGATGGCTACGGATCGCTACTCCATTGATGTGAACAAGCAGTAGGGACGGGTGTAAGGAGCATTTGGGAAATCCTGGATTAGGGTTCCCCATTTCTATTGACTGGTTACAACGAGCTCGGCTGCCTTTTTCAAGCAGTTCCTGCCATTGGGAACGGCACTATTCCGTTACTCAATACGATGAAAGGATGTTTCAATCCGAGCAGGCCAAGGTATGCTTGGCACATGCTCCCAGAAGGCCGACTGTTTCGCGCTCTCTGTTGTATTGCGCTGGCGATCTGCAGCGCTGCCGTGGCACGCGCGCAGACGAGGCATCTCTCTTCGGAGCATGTTTTTGCCGTGGAGGGATTGGGCCTTGGTTCCGTTGCTCTCGATGGGCCCTGGCAGTTTCACCTCGGGGACAACATGGCCTGGGCCAAACCGGACCTCGATGACGCAACCGGCCAGAATGGATGGGAGCAGATCTCGGCCGCTGAATCCTGGGGCGCGCAAGGCCATCGCTCCTATCAGGGATATGCCTGGTATCGGCTCCATCTTCACCTCGTCCCTGCGTCCGGCGCCTCTCCGGACTTTGCTCTGCTCATTCCACAAATCGACAATGTGTACCAGATTTACTGGAACGGCGCGCTTGTCGCCCAGAGTGGAAAGATGCCGCCGTACCCCTCCTGGCGAGAGTCCCAGGCGGCGCAGGTCTTCGATGCCGGTCCGCTGCGCGACGGAGTTTTGGCTATCCGCGTCTGGTCGCGGCCGCTGTTCTCTTATGATGACGGGCTGGCGGGGGGAATCACCGGCGCGCCTTTTGTCGGCAGTCTCGCAGCCATTGCCGATCATAAAGCGGCACTGGAACACGCATGGCTTCAGCAAAACTTGTATTTTTTTGCGATCCAGGCGTTTTATGCCGCGCTTTTTGGGCTAAGCCTGCTGATGTGGTTCCGCGACCGCTCGCTGAGGGTATTGCTGTGGATGGCTGTTTTCTGCGGCGGAGAACTGGCAGGGAGTTTTATTCCCAGGCACCATCTCCCTATCACGTTTGGGGATGCTTACCTGCTGATACAGCCCGCGCTGGCCTTCAGGGATATCGGGGTCTGGTTCCTTTTGCTCTGGCTGCTCAACCTGAACCAGAACCCACGGCTCATGCGCGTCACGCGAATTCTCGCGTGGATTTACCTTATCGAGGCTATCGCGGACGGTCTGTTGGCGTTCTTCAATATGGGTGCACCACGGGTCGCTTTCGGGATACAGGTTGCCGATGCGCTGTTTACCCCTGTTTTTGTAGTTGTTGGGATGTATCCCTTGATCATCCTGGCTTTCGCTGTCCGCAAGCGTCTCGATCCTGCGCGCTGGGCAGTTGCGGTCTTCGCTTTCATTGCCGAAATGGTTCAGGTCTTCCATGACACCGTCGAGCAGGGCAGCAGGTTCACGCATTGGACTCTCGCCAACGCAGTTTCGACGCCGTTGTTCACGATTTATGGGAATTCCTTCTCAATAGAAACGATTGCCAATACTGCTCTGCTGCTTTCCATCGCCTATGCCGTCTATCGCTACTCGCGCGAAACCCTCAACCGCCAGCAGACAATCGAGCAGGAACTGCGCAGCGTCCAGGAGCTGCAACAAGTGCTGGTGCCGGAGTCGCTTCCTGCGCTTCCCGGCTATGCCGTCACCAGCGCCTATCGTCCCGCGCAGGAGGTCGGCGGAGATTTTTTCCAGATCATCCCTCTCGAAGACGGCTCCGCACTGGTTGTTCTGGGAGACGTGAGCGGCAAAGGGCTCAAGGCCGCAATGACCGTTGCGCTGATTGTGGGCGCCATTCGCACTCTGGCCGAAACCGTCGCCGAACCGGCGGAAATTCTCGCCGGACTCAATCGGCGCGTGCATGGCCGATTGCAGCATGGCTTTGTCACCTGCCTTGCGCTTCGGCTCGGCAAAGACGGAAACTGCGCAATCGCTAACGCCGGACATCCATCTCCGTTTCTGAACGGGGGCGAGGTTAACCTGCCGGGCGCGCTGCCGCTTGGGCTGGATGCCTATGCAAGTTATGAAACGATCTCCGTCCATCTCGATGTCGAGGACAGGCTTACCCTGTATACCGATGGACTACTTGAGGCGCGCAATGCTGAGGGAGAAATTTTCGGCTTTGATCGCCTTCGGGAGTTGGTCTCTTCTGAGCCGGATGCGCACCGGGTGACGAAGGCGGCGATAACGTTTGGCCAGGAAGATGACATCACGGTGCTCGTGCTCACTCGATTGCCGGTCGCTGAGGAAGAAGCTGCACTGCGACAGGCACTGCCGCTGGCTCCATCGCTCGCCTGATGGATGAGCTTGAAGAAGTTCGATTGTCTGTTTTAGCAAGTTAGCCGCGCTACGCGCGTTAGCGAGTTAGCAGGTCAGCGGTTTTGTTGTTTGTTTTCTTCTTTATTTCGAGGCTGCGCAGCGGCAGGCTCTGTAACTGTCTTCGGTGAAGTTGGAAAGCGCGCAGGTGTATTGCGGCCAGAAGAGCCTCAGTTCCAGCGAACGGTCGCGCACGAAGTAGTTGCGCAGGTAGGCGCGGCTCATGGGAGATTGCGCGTCGGGGTCGTCGGTGAAGGTGCTGATGAGCGATTGAAGCTGAGGCGCGGCGTAGGCGGCCTCGTGATAGGTTTTCGCGTAGTCGTACTCCTCGGTCCACTCGGTGTCGATTCCGGTCTGGTTCGATGCGGCGATGACGCGGTAATCGAGCATCGTGGCTGTGTGTGGATCGATGGACGCAATGGTGAAGGATGGATTGTTGCCGTCAACGGGCGAGATCGATGGGACCATCTTGAGGGCGACGGGGGCTTTGCCGGGAACGGAGAGCAGGCGCATCTCGTCCATGTGGGTGTGGGCGAAGATAGCTAGGCGGATGACGTCGCCGTAGTCGGCGAGGGTGTTGGCGAGATCGTCGGACGAGAGAAAGACGGTGGGCTTTTTGCCGGCGCAGACGTTTTTCAGCTTGCTGATGGTGGCGTAGGGATCGATGCCGGGCGGAATGTGACCCATGACCCAGATTTTCTCGTGATCTTTGCGCGCCTTTTCAAGCTGCGCGCGAAGCCATGCGTTCTGCGCGTCAGATCCGCTCGAATCATCCTTGCCGGCGCAAGTCTGGTATTTCTTGGATTGGAAAAGATCGTCGAGGACGAGGATGCGCGTGTTGTGGAACGGCTCGGGCAGCGCGGCGGTGAAGTCGCCTTCGGCGTTGAAGCTCGCTTCGGCGGCTTTGCGGTCGTCGATTGGAAGCGAGCCGGTGAAGGCCTGGTTGATATCGGCGAGGAAGGTGCTGTTGGCGTCGATCTGGTAGTCGTCGCAGCCGGAGTCGTTGTTGCCGAGCGCGGCGTAGAGGGGCGCGTTGGGAAATGTGGCGCGGATTTCCGAAAGGACGAACTGGATGGTTTTGACGACGAAGGCTTCGTATTGCCGCGATGTGGAGTTGGGGACGGTGGCGTGGAATTTGCACGGGAAGTTATGGGCGATGAGGTCGCCGCTGAGGGTGATGAAGCGCGCGTGCGAGGCCTGGGCGTGCATGGCTTCGAGGCTGTCGGCGAAGAGCGCGTAGGTGGTGTCTTCGCCGCGGACTGAGCAGGAGGCGTGGAGAACGGCGAAGCGTCGGGGCTGATCGGGCGAGGCGGGTGAAGAAAGAATTGCGTGCCACTGGCTGACTGGGGCAGCGGCTAGCTGCGGAACTTTGGCGGGGTCCCAGAAGGGTTCAAAGTGCACGTCACTGACCAGAAGCACGGGGATGGATTGCCCAGGCTTTGACATGGGTGCGGCTTTTACAGTGGCGCAGGCTGCTATGAAGAGGCCAAGGACGAAAACGAGCTTGCGGGAAGCGCGGATCATGCGCGAAGGCTCCAGAAAATGAGTGTGTGTCGAGCTTGAAATTAACAGCCAGCGATTACAGGTTAAATAACTCGCGCAGGCGGCGAGTTTGCGAGCGGCTTACTGGGATTTCGGTCTGTTTTTTGTCGTCCATGCGGAGCTGGTAGCTGGATTTGAACCAGGGCACCACTTCGCGGATGTGGTTGATGTTGACAACGAAGCCACGGTGCGCACGCCAGAAGACGGCCGGGTCGAGAAGCTCCAGAAGCTCTTCGAGGGTGCGGCATTTGGACTGACCTTCAAAGTGTTGTGTGACGACACGGATGACGCCTTCATCGATAGCGGCGTAGCAGATTTCAGCCTGATCGACGAGCAGGAGACGGCTCTGCGCCTGCACGATGAGCTTGGCGTGGCGCGTGGCCGGGCGCAGCTCAGCCGCAGGACGGTGGTTGAGCAGGCGGAGCAGGGCGTCGATTTGTGATTGCGGCTCTGTTGCGGGGCCGGCGGTGAGGCGGTTGCGGACGCGCTCGACGGCCTGCTCGACGCGGGACTGGTCGAAAGGTTTGAGGAGATAATCGACGGCGTTTACGTCGAAGGCGCGGACGGCGTACTGGTCGTAGGCTGTGGCGAAGACGATCTGCGGGAGCGGCTCGGTCTCCTGGCCACCGTGGGGTTTGGCGGTGCTGTGCTCCTTGAGCTGCTTGAGAACGCCGAAGCCGTCGAGGCCGGGCATCTGCACGTCGAGGAAGACGAGATCGGGATGGTGCTCCTCG